>JAEHDT010000137.1 GCA_016880225.1 Gemmatimonadota bacterium
GCGAGCCGGGCTAGCGCCGGCCCGGGCGGGCGCCGCTCCGCTGCGCGCGCTGCGCCAGCTGGACGCCGAGCTCGAGGGCCGCCCGCATCGAGCCCGGGTCCGCCACTCCCTTGCCGGCGATGTCGAACGCCGTCCCGTGGTCCGGGGCGACGCGCGGGAACGGCAGCCCGAGCGTCACGTTCACCCCCTTGCCAAACCCCGCGACCTTCACGGCCGCCATCCCCACGTCGTGGTACGGCGCCAGCACCGCGTCGAACTCGCCTCGGAGGGCCCGTACGAACACGGTGTCTGCGGGCAAGGGACCCGCGGCGCCTAGGGTCCGGGCGGCGGGCGCGAGCACGCGCTCGTCCTCGTCGCCGAACAGCCCCGACTCGCCGGCGTGCGGGTTGAGCGCGCACACCGCGAGCCGCGGTGTCGCGATGCCCCACCACTCGCGCAGCGCGCGCTGCGCCAACCTGCCGCACCGCACCACGCGCTCGTTCGTCACCGCTCCGGCCACGTCTTTCAGGGCGATGTGAGTCGTGACCAGGACCACCCGCAGCCGGTCGGTCGCGAGCATCATGGCGACGTTGGTGTCGCCGGCCAAATGGGAGAGGAACTCGGTGAGCCCCGGATAGCGGAAGCCGGCGAGGTGGAGCGCGTGCTTGTGCACGGGACCGGTGACGATGCCGTCGACCTCCCCGGCCATGGCAAGCCGCGCCGCCTCCTGCACGGCTTCACCGGCGATCCGGCCCGCTTCCTCGGGGGGCAGCGTGCGGGGAGCGGTATCCCTGCCCCCGACGAAAACAATGTCGGCGTCGAGCGGGCCGAGGGCGAGCGCCTTGCTCACCACCTCGGGCCCGATGCCGCGCGGGTCACCGAGGGTGACCGCGAGACGGGGACGGGAGGGGAGGGCCGCGCGGGGAGGGCTAGGAGCGGACGTCGACGTACGTTGTGCGGCGCAGCAGGTCGAGGTAGTGCTTGATGGCGAGCTGCTGCCCCAGGGCCTCGCGGATGCGGTCCTTCACCTCGTCGAACGACAGCTCGCCCTCGGGCAGTCGCTTGGTCAGCTCGAACACCACGAATCGCGTCCGCGAAGTCCCCGCGCCGACCCGGAACACCGGCTTCAGGCCCGGGACCGTGTCGTTGCCGATCGTTGTGGCGTAGTCAGGGGGCAGCTGGGAGATGGGCAGCGCGTCGGCGAGCTTGGGCTCGTTGGCGTCGGCATAGGTCCGCGCCAGCGAATCGAACGGCGCCCCGTGCGCCAAGGCGTCGTGCACCGAGTCGGCCTTGGTCTTGGCGATCGCGATCTGCGCGTCCGAGATCGTGGGCTGGATCAGGATGTGGCGGGCGAGGATCTCTGCGGGCTGGACGCGCTCCACCTGTATGATGTGGTAGCCGAACTCGGTCCGCACAACGTCGGAGATCGCACCGGGACGCAGCCGGAACGCCACGTCTTCGAACTCCTTCACCATCACGCCGCGCCGGAACCACCCCAGCTCCCCGCCCTGCTCGCGCGAGGCGCTGTCCGCCGAGTACTTCTTGGCTACCTCGGCGAAGTTCGCACCCTGTCGCAAGGCGACGACGAGCGATTCGGCGAGCTGCTCGGCGCGGACGCTCGCGGCGGAGTCGGGCTTCGGGACGATTACAATCTGGCGGAAGGAGATGGCCGCGGGCCGCTTGGGCTGCTGCGCCCGGTTGGCCTCCCAGAAGTCGCGCATCTCGCCGTCGCTCGGCGGGATCGGACGGAGCTTCCCCTTCTGCTTCAACTCTTCGATAAGGCGCTGCTGCAGGATCGAGCGGCGCTGCTGGTCGGCGAGCCAGCGGCGCCATTCCTCCTCCGACACGAACCCGGCCGCCCGCAGCTGCGATTGGAACTCCGAGATCGAGCTGAACTGCTTGCGCACGTTCTGCACCGTCTGCTCCACGGCGTCCTGCACTTCCTGGTCCGTCACCTTGATGGTGGTGTCGCGCTCCGCCTGCTGCACCATCAGCTCCTCGTCCACCATCTGGGACAGGATCTGGCGCCGTGCCGCCTCGCGGCCGGCCGAGTCCTCGGGAATCTTCGCTCCCTGAGACTGCGCCAGCACGAGCTGCTCCTCGACCTGCGACGCGAGGATCGGCCTCGTGCCGACCACGGCCACGATACGATCCACGGGACGCTCGGTAGCGGCCCGTCCCTGCGCCGCCGCTCGGGGCGAACCGAGCACGGCGAGTCCCGCGGAGACGACCGCCGCCAGCGAGGCGCGCATGCTAGCGCGGCGCCACCGGAGGCGGCCCGGGAGCCGGCTTCAGGCCCGTCGGCGGCGCGGTGCGTCCTGTCGTGTCGCGCGCGCGTATCGCTTGGGCCGCCTCGAGCGCCCGCGCGACGCCGGCCTGATTGAGCGACCACGGCTCGCCCTGACGCAACGCCCCCGCCAGGAACGGCGGCACCGGGTAGAATGGCACCGCGCCCTGCGTCACGGCGCGGTCCACGTAGCGGTCCACGTGCGCCATGGCGAGCTGCACGCGTGCCGCGGGTGTGGCCGCCGAGTCTTTGAGCAGCTCGGGAGTCAACCCGAGAGTGCTCTCGAGCCGCGCGACGGAGGAGTCGTGCTGGGCGCGTACGTGCTGCCAGTCTTCCGGCGTGAGCCCCACGCCCGCGGCGTCCGCCTGCTGCAGCAACATGTCGCGCTGTGCCAGCAGCTTCACGAATTGCGTCAGCTGGGCTTCGCTCGCGGCGCCGATGCCGCGCACATCGTCCGGGTCGAGCACCAGCAGCCAGCGCGCGAGATCCTTCACTCGGAACGCGCCCCCCCGGTAGCTCGCGAGCGTACGGCTATCCTCGCGGGCGGAGACGATCTGTGGGACGGCCTCGCGCACCCGCGCCGCCGCACCGGACGACACGGTGAGCTGCCGCTCCCTGGCGAGACTGTCGAGAAACAGCGAGTCCAGCCGGACGGCGCGCGACCGCTCGAGGTCCACGCGGAACGAGTCTCGCACTTCGGCGAGCGGTGGCCGGCGGATGATGTGGAAGCCGAAGGGCGTGCGGACCACCGCGGTCATCGCTCCGGGCGGGAGCGTCCAGGCGGCGCTGTCGAACGCGGGGACGTACTGGCCGCGTGGGCCCGCGGGCAGGTATCCGCCCCCCGCCTTGGAGCCGGGGTCTTCGGAGTACTGGCTGGCGAGCCGCGCGAAGTTGGCGCCGCGCTGGGTGGCGGCCCGCAACAGCAGCCGCTCGGCCTGCTTCTGCTTCTGCTGTTCCACCATCGGCACCGCGCTCTGCGGCACTCGCACCAGGATGTGCTGGAACAGCCGGACGGTGCCCTCCTGGAACGCGGAGTCCGCCTGAGCCGGGGTGAGCGGGCCGCGCGCGGCGGTCAAGCGGGCGTGGTAGCGCTCCCACTTGAGCTGCGACACCATCGGCCATTCAGCCGCGACCGCCAGCGCGGAGTCGTGCAGGTCCCGCCCCCGCCCCAGTGCGGCCGCGAACACGGCATAGTCGAGGTAGACGTTCGCCACGCCCGTGAGCACGTCGGGCCGAATGGGAATGCGCTGCGCGTGCCCCACCAGACCGGCGAGACGCTCGACCGACAGGGTCTGCCCGGCGGCGGTCCCCGCGACCTGCGGGTGCGCCGAGAACGCATCCCGCAGCGCGCCGCAACCGGCCAGCGCGAGCACCGTGACCATGAGACCCAGCCGTCGCATGCCGTCTCCTTACCGATGAGCGTCCGCCAGCACCGCCGTCAGGGCCCGCACCAGGCCCGGCCCGATCGCTTCGCCGCCGAGCCGGCGGAGTCGCAGGGAGAGTGGCGCCGCGCGCCGGACGTCGGCCTCGAACTGTACTGCGTCCAGCGCTGCCGTCAGGCGGGCGAGACGCGGGCTCGCGTCCCGCGCAAACGTGAGCCGCGCCTCGTCGCCCTTGACGAGGACCGTCTCCAATCCCAGCAGGGCGCCGAGCGCGCGGAGCTCGGATACGAGGAGCAACCGCTGCGCGTCGTCCGGCAGCGGCCCGAAGCGATCGCGCAGCTCCTCGCGCACGGCCTGAATCTCGCTAGGCCCTTCGGCCCGCGCCAGCCGCCGGTACAACTCCAGCTTCGCGGCGTCATCCGGCACGTACGCGTCCGAGAGGTGCGCGGGCCGGTCCAGGATCACCTCCGGCGGCACGTGCTTCCCGCGCCCCTCCTCCCCCGTCCCCGACTTGAGACTCTCGACCGTTTCCTGAAGCCAACGCAGGTACGTGTCGAACCCCACCGCCTGCGCGTACCCCGATTGCGCCGCGCCGAGCAGATCTCCCGCCCCGCGCAGCTCGAGGTCGCGCAGCGCGATCCGGTAGCCCGAGCCGAGGTCTGTGTGGTGCTCCAGCACCCGCAGCCGCTCCTCCGCGTCCGGATCGACCAGATCGGGGACGAGCAGGTAGCAATACGCGCGGCGGTGACTCCGGCCCACCCGGCCACGCAGCTGGTACAGCTGCGCCAGGCCGAACTGATCGGCCCGGTTCACGATCATCGTATTGGCGTTCGGGACGTCGAGCCCCGACTCGACGATCATCGTGGACACCAGCACGTCCACCTCGCCGCGCACGAACCGAGACATGACCTCGTCGAGCGCCGCCTCCTTCTGCTTGCCGTGCGCCACCGCAACACGCGCGCGCGGCGGCGCGAGCGTCCGGACCCGCTCCGCGAGCGTATCGATCGTCTCGATCCGGTTGTGCACGAAGTACACCTGCCCCGCGCGGTCGAGCTCGCGCGCCAGCGCCTCTTCGATCAAACCGTCATCCCACGGCTCGATGAAGGTCAGCACCGGAGACCGGTCTTTCGGCGCCGTCTCGAGCAGCGTGAGATCCCGCAGCCCCGCGAGCGACAGGTGCAACGTGCGCGGAATCGGCGTCGCCGTCAGGGTCAGCACGTCGACCGCGAGCTTGAGCGCCTTGAGGCGCTCCTTGTGCCGCACGCCGAAGCGGTGCTCCTCGTCCACGATGAGCAGGCCGAGATCATGGAAGCTCACGTCGCGCGACAGCAGCCGGTGCGTCCCGATCACGATGTCGAGGTTACCCCGCTCGAGACGGCGCGTGGCCTCTTTGGTCTCCTTGGGGCTGCGGAACCGGGATAACACCTCGACTCGCACGGGATAATCCGCCAGCCGGTCGCGGAACGTGCGTCCGTGCTGCTCCGCGAGAATCGTAGTGGGCACGAGCACCGCCACCTGCTTGCCCGCCTGCACCGCCTTGAAGGCGGCGCGCAGCGCCACCTCGGTCTTGCCGTACCCCACGTCGCCCACCAGCAGTCGATCCATGGGCCGCGCGCGCTCCATGTCGCGTTTCACCTCCTCGGACGCGCGCCGCTGGTCGGGGGTATCCTCGTACAGAAACGCCGACTCGAGCTCCCGCTGCCACGCCGTGTCGGGCGGGAAGGCGAAGCCGGGCGCGAGCTGGCGCCGGGCGTACAGATCGAGCAGCTCGCCGGCCATCTGACGGATCGCCGCGCGCGCTTTCTCGCGTTGCCGCTGCCAGGTCGTGGCGCCGAGGCGGTGCAGCCGCGGCGGCGGCGCGTCACCGTCGGCGGCGGCGCGGTAGGGCTCGAGCTGATCCAACCGGTACAACGGGACGTTCAGCCGCGCGCCCCCCTCGTACTCGACCACCGCTACCTCGAGCGACCCGCCTTCTCCCTCGCCGTCCGAACCGACGGCGATCACCTGCATGCCGCGGTAGATGCCAATGCCGTGCTCGAGATGGACGACGTAGTCACCCGCCTTGAGGGCGCGCGTCGCCGCGCTGGCCGTCGCTTCACGGTAGCGCCGCGGCCGCCGCAGCCGCCGCGCCCGCCTGAAGATCTCGTGATCTGTGAGCAGCCGCAGGCTGGGCAGCACGAACCCGCCGTCCAGCGCTCCCACGACGAGGGTCGCCCGGCCCGTGTCCAGCAGCTCCTCCAGCCGTTCGAGCTGTCCCTCGTTGTCGCACAGAATCACGGTCGGCGGCTCGCCAGCTACGATGCGGCGAAGTCGCTTGATGTCGCGGTCGATCGCCTCGGGCGGCGCGACCGGGAACCGGCTGGCGGCGTCCGCCGCGTGCAGCGCGATCCGCGCGAACCGGCCCACTTGCTCACGCCACGCCGCCGGGTCGACGAACAATGCCTCCCGCGGCGGCGCCTCCTCCCCCAGCCGACGAGCCACCTCGAGGTGATGCGCCACCTCGGCCCAGGCGCGGTCCACCTCGTGCTCCAGCGCCGACTCCTGCTCCAGAACCAGCACGGCATCGCTCGGTAGCAGGTCGACGAGCGACCCTCGCTCCCCTCCCCCGCCCCCTCGGCCCACTCGGGTCCCCTCGGCCCTCACCGGCAGGACCGTAACGCGATCGATGGACTCGCCCGAACGCTGCGAGTCGAGATCGAAGGTGCGCAGTGACGCCAGGTCGTCGCCCCACCACTCGAGCCGCGCCGGCGCCGCCATCCCGAAGCCGTACACGTCGAGAATCCCGCCGCGCACGCTGAATTGCGCGGCCTCCGTCACGGTCGGCACGCGGGCGTACCCCATCTCCTCCAGGCGCTCGATCACCTCCCCGAGCGTGCCGCCTTCTGCCCCCCCTCCCCGCGCCCCGACGGCGAGCGACAGGCGCATGTCCCGCAGGGCCGCCGGAACACCGGTCCGCTCGGCCGCCGCCCGCGCCGTGGTGACCAGGATCCGAACGCCCCCGGAGAGCAACGCCGCGAGCGTCTCCACCCGCTCGCCGGCGATCTCGAGGTGGGGCTCTTCGGCGCCCAGCGCCTCCCGTTGCGGATAGAGCGCGGCCGCCGGCCCGGCCAGCGCCTGCAGGTCCGCGAGCCAACGCTCCGCGTCGCCCGGTGTGGCGGTGATGAGCACGAAGACGCGCTGTGTGAGTCGTCGCGCCAGGGCGGCAAGCAATACCGCGGCGCTCGAGCCCGGCAGACCGGCGATGCCGCGCCGGGCGCCGGGGCCCGGAAGCTCCTGCGCCAGCGCCGCCGTCGCCGGCAGCTCGTCGAAATGGTCGATGAGAAAGTCGAGCGGCATCAGCGCGTCAGCGTGGCGACTCCCAGCTCTACCGCGGCCAGGACCAGCGCCAGCCCAAGCAGCAAACCGCTCGCGTCGCGACGCCCCGTGCCCGCGAACCGCGCCGCCGCGAAGCCGGCCTCGTCGAACAACTCCGCGCCGAGTACGTCGCGCACGACGCCAGCCGCCGCCGCTGTCAGATCCGATTCGGCTGGGTCCGGTCCGAACACGGTCGCGCCCGACGTATCGGCGCCGCGAATCTGAAACTCCACGTGCGGGGTGCCCTCGGCCTCGACGACGGGTGCCTCTCCGCGCGCCAGCCGATTCACCAATGCCTCCACGAAGGGCACGAACGCGGGCGCCGCCGGCAGCGCGGTCCAGGCCGTGTCGAGCCGGCTGCCGAGCAGTACGACGGTCCCGTTCCGCACGAGCCACGGCTCGCCATTCACTGTCGCGAGCACGGAGCTGTCTTGACCCGTCACTTCCAGGCGATAGCGCCGGGCGACCTGTATCCGTGCGATACCCGGGATCGCCGTCGTTACGATGGGTCCGGGCGTCCCGGGCGCCCCGAACCGCCAGGGCCCGCCCCGCGCCGCGAGCGCGCGATTGGCCTGACCCAGCAGCGCGGGGTCCGTCGGTGGCATCACGACGCTCGCGACGCGACCCGCCTCGGGCCGGTCGCCGATCGCCACGTCCGCGCCGCGCCGCACGCGCTGCCCCTCCTCGAGCACCGCGAGCGCCGCCGCGACGAACGGCCCGGCGCCCGGCAGCACGCTCACATGTGACGGCGGCGCGACGCGCCACACCAACAGCCGTCGATCGTCCGCCCGGAGCTCGTCGGGATCGAGCGTCACTTCGCCGAGCCACCATCCGGCTCCGAGCGGCGGGAGCGCCATCGCGACCGTCGCTCCGGGGGCCGCGAGCGCGCGTCCCACCTCGCGCCCTCGCACGCGCAGCGTCACCGCCCCGGCACCCGCGTCGGGCGTCCCCACGACGCCGATCGCAACGCCGCCGTCCCTCGCGCGCACGGCGCCGATGCCACGGTTGGCCGGTGCCCGGTCGCGTGGCGCGAGTGCCAGCACACGCAC
>JAEHDT010000138.1 GCA_016880225.1 Gemmatimonadota bacterium
CGCGTCTGCGGCATCGGCCCGTCGGCCGCGCTCACCACCAGGATCGCCCCGTCCATCTGCGCCGCCCCGGTGATCATGTTCTTGATGTAGTCGGCGTGCCCCGGGCAGTCCACGTGCGCGTAGTGGCGCTTCTCGGTCACGTACTCCACGTGCGCCGTGTTGATCGTGATGCCGCGCGCCTTCTCCTCCGGCGCCGCATCGATCTGATCGTAGTTCTTCGCCTCCCCACCGTACTTCTTCGCCAGCACGTGCGTCATCGCCGCCGTCAGCGTCGTCTTGCCGTGGTCCACGTGACCGATCGTCCCCACGTTCACGTGCGGCTTGGTCCTCTCAAATTTGCTCTTGGACATGACCCCAGTCGGCCAAGGGAGTCGCCATGCGCTGCATGAACAGGAGCCCGGGGATGCGGTACGTGGCGCGGGTGAAGTAATGGTTGGGCACCTCGCCGAAGAAGTGGGCCGCGGGCACGCCGAGGAGCAGGTTGTGCTGTGAGTTGAGGAGTGGCGCCTGCTGATCGGGCGCGCGGTCCGTGCCCGTGACGAATGCCGCGGGAGCCCGGGGCTCCGCCCGGACGCGCGCCGCGAGCCCCGTGGGCAGGGCGCGATTCCATCGCGGGTTGACATAGGCCCGCCGCGGGTCATGGCTCGTCTGCCATGCGCAGGAGCCGAAAGCGACGACGAGCAGGGCCGCCAGCGCCTGCCGTCGCATGGGCCGGGTCTCGCGCGCGGCGAGCTCGGCGAGCAGCAGTATCCCCAGCCACATGAAGGGCTCGAAGACCCGCTCGGGGAGGCGGAACGGAAAGAGCGCGACGCCGGTCGCCCACATCGGCACGGCCAGCCATGGCACGGCATGGAAGAGGCCGAACACGAAGTAGACGGCGAAGACGGGCCACAGCAAGGTTCCGCGCACCCTGCCCGCCAGCGCACCCAGACCGATGGCGACCCATGCACCCCAGGGAAAGAACGTGGCCTGCCAGAACGTGGACCAGTTCATCCGGTACTTCCACCACGTATAGGCGCGACGCAGATGCCAGTCCTCGAACGCCATCATGTACCGGCGGCCGGACTCGGCGTAATGCGCGGCGGCGGGCAGGAGATAGGGGGCGACGAGGAGGCCGGCGGCGACGTGACGAAGGGCCAGGGCCGGGAGCCGGCGCCGGAGCGCGCCCTTCTCGACCCAGAGCGTGAACACGAGGAGCAGGACCGCGTAGTAGACGCCGAATTGCGGGTGGAAGCACAGCACCCAGAGCGCGGCGGCCGCCGACCACGCGGCATCCCAGACGTTGAAGCGCTCGCGGCCGGCCGCCTTGAGCGTGAGCCAGAGCAGCAGGGGCAGCCAGGCACCCGAGCTGAGGTACGTGATGTCGCCGAACTGCACCAGCGAGCCTTCCGCGAGCATGCAGGCGCTCGAGGCGACGACGACGATCCAGAACGGCCAGCCGAGCGCGCGACAGAGCATGACGAGGCCCACGATCTTGAGGGCGGCGTGGAGCAGGAAGTACCAGCGCCAGGCCCGCTCCGTCTGCAACACGGCCAGGAGCGCCCAGTTGACGGGGTACATGGGCCGGTTGCCGAGGTCCTGTACGCGCGGGATGCCGAACGCCTTGTCCGGGTTCCAGAACCAGGCGCCCCAGGAGAAGTCGTGCAGGACGCGGCGGTCGTACTCCATGGGTCCGAGGAAATCCGCGGGGCTCGTGCCGCGATAGCGGCCCCGCGCGTCGGTGATGAGGTCGCGGTAGACGGGCGAGAGCGCCGCGATCAGGGCGGTGACGAGCAAACAGGCCGCCAGCACCCGCAGCGTGGGCTTCACGGCCTCAGGCGCGTGGCCGTGCGACCGCTATGAGCGACTGCCCGAAGGGAATACGGAGCGCGCGGCAGGCGAGCCAGTCCATCGCGCGGGCGGCGGGAAGGGCGAGGGCGAAGAGCCGGATCTGGCTGTTCACCACGGGCGCGGAGAGATCGCGCACGGGCAGGAGCTTGGCGTTGGCGAGCCACGCCAGCCCGCCCACCGGGTTGAAGTGGCGCGCGTGGAGGATGTCGAAGCCCGCCCCTCCGAGGAGCCGGGTGAGCCCGCCCCGCGCGTAGCGGCGGCGGTGATCGGCGAGACGATCCATGTCGCCGTACAGCATCTGGTGGGCGGGCACCCATGGGATCTCGGGCCACTTGAAAAGCGGCGACGTCGTGCACGGCCAGATCGATTGGGCACGCCGATTCGATCACATGCAGCAACACACCGGCCAGCATGTCCTGTCGGCGGCGTTCGACGCGTTGTTC
>JAEHDT010000139.1 GCA_016880225.1 Gemmatimonadota bacterium
ACTGATCTATCGGGCCGTGTGGAAGCGGGCGCTCATGCCGCCAGCGCCCCCGGGCGGAGCCGGTAGCGCTCCAGCATCCCCGCCGCGATCCGCTCCGCGTTCGCGAGGATCGTGAGGCTGGTGTTGACCGCCAGCGACGACGGGATCGCGGCGCCGTCGCTCACATACAGCCCCGGGTAGCCGAACACTTCGCCGCTCGCGTTCACCACTCCTCGATCCCGGGAATCGGCCATGCGGCACGACCCGACCTGGTGGGCTGTGGTGAAATGGATGTCCTGCTGCGGCAGGAAGCTCGCATCGAGGAACTCGGTGTCGATCAGGCGGCAGCCGCTCCGCACCAGGATCGACTCGAGCACGCCCTTCGTCGCGGCGTGATAGGCGCGGAGCCGGCCGCCGAGCGGCAGCGAGACGCGCGTATCGCCGGCCGCAGTCTCGAGCGCGGCGCCGGGCGGCGTGAGGCCAAACGCGTCGAGGATGATCACCCGGTGGCGGAGCTGCCGCATCAGCTCCACGTTCGCGGCGCCCCAGAAGGCGCCGCCTCCGACCCGCAGGTGCGCGGCCGACACGAGCATCAGCGGCAGTGCCTTCACGGCGTGCACCGTGATCCCGTGCGAGCCGAGGAACTGGTAGCTGACCATTCCCGGATGCGTGCGCCCGGTGAACATGTCTCCATCGGGTGCACCCTCGGGGAGGAGGGCGGCCACCTTCACGCTGCCGTTGTAGGCGATGTTCCGCCCCACGTGCTCGGAGAGATGCGGCAGGTGAGGGCGCGACGCCGCCAGCAGTCGCGCCGTGCCCACCGTGCCGCCGCCAAGCACGACCGTCCGGGCCACGTACACGACGAGCGTGCCGTCGCCGCGCCGCCGCGCGGTGACGCGGTAGCGGTAGGGCAGGTCGGCGAGCGCGGCCCCTTCGCGCCAGCGCGCGGGCAGCGGCTGGATCGCGACGGCCTCGACGTCCGTTTCGACCTCGGCCCCTGCCGCCACGGCCTGCGGCAGGTAGTTCAGGAACAGCGACTGCTTCGCGCCGTACACGCAGCCCGTCACGCAGAACCCACTCCCCTGGCAGCCCCGCACGGCGTAGCGGCAACGGTCCACCGAGTAGCCGAGTTGCTTCATCATCCGGGCGAACACGAGCCCCGTCTTGGGCACGTCTTCGAGCGGGATCTGGGAAACGTGGAGCATGCGCTCGGCGAGGTCGTAGTAGGGGTCGAGGGCGCGGCGATCCACGCCCGCGGGCCAGAGCAGCCGGCCGGCGTCATCGAGCTGCTCGAACGCGAGGGTCGGCGCGCGCAACGAGACCATCTCGTAGAATCCCGAGCCGCCTCCCAGGGCCTCGGCGTAGGTGAGGTGCAGGTGATCGCCCGGGATTCCTTTCAGGTACTTGAGGATGTACTTGGGATCGGAAGTCTGGCGGAAGTCCGCCGTCTGGACCTTGGGGCCCTTCTCGATCATCACGACCCTGGCGCCCGCCTGCGCGAGCCGCAGCGCGGGCGCGGCGGCGCCGAACCCCGTGCCGATTACCAGGACGTCGGTGCGAACGGTCTTCATGGCAGTCTCGCTCCGTCAGGCGGGATTCCCGTCGAGCGTGACCGCCTCGGCGAGAAACCGCGTGGGGTCGGGGTGGGTGATCTCGGCGAGCGGGTGCCAGCGGTACCCGCCCTCGAAGCCGATGAGCGGGCAGCCCCTTTTGGCGTCGTAGATCCCGGCGTAAAACGCGATCTGGGCGAGCGCGATGGCTCCGCTGTACAGCTTGCGACTGGCCGCATCGGCGTCGAGCCCTTCCGTCACGATCGCGCTGCGCGCCGCCAGGTGGAGCCGCTCGAACGACGCGCCGAAACGGGCCCTCGCCCGGCGGTCCAGGTCGGCGGCGAAGAACGCGGCGTACGGGGCGAAGGGGTAATCGGCGTCGGTGAAAGCCCGCGTCAAGTCGGGGTCGTCGGCGGGCGCGCCCGGGATGACGGTCATCGCGAAGGCGCGGAGCACCCGGTCCAGCAGCGCCGGATCGTCATCGAACGTCTCGGGATAGGCATTCACGAGCACCCGGAGCGGCGTGCAGGCCGCCGCGAGGCCGGCGGCGATCACGCCGAGCTGGTGCAACAGCTGCCGGCGAGAGATGAGGTCCTGCATGCGCGTCTCCGTCTCGGGACGCGTGCAGGATAGGCTAGGCCCGGCAAGGCCTGATCAAGCGGAGTCAAGAGAGGGTCAAGGCGCCGCGGTCCCACTACCGCCGGCCGCGCCGCCGAGTTCATTTACGGCATGAGAATGGATTCACTCCCCATGCGGCTGCGCGCCGCGGGCGCGGCGCTGCTCCTTGCCGCCTGCAACGACAGCACGACGCCTCCCGGACCTCCGATCGATCTGCTGAAGACCGCCGGCGACGCGCAGAGCTGGTACTTCGACAACCCGCTCCCGACGCCGCTGAGCGTGATGGTCACGGACCCGAGCGGCGACCCAGTGCCCGGCGTGGTGGTCACATGGACCGTCACCTCCGGCGCGACGTCCGGCGGTGTGAATCCGGCACAGAGCACCACCAACGCGAGCGGCATCGCGACGACGACAGATTCGATCGGCTCGTTGACGACGCACCAGACCGTCAGCGCGACGTTCACCGGGCTCGCGGGTCCGGCCACGTTCAACGAGTTCGCCACCGCGCCGCCGACGTCGGCCGGTGTGACCGTGGGCAACAACTTCTTCAATCCGGCGGATACGGTCGTGCAGGCGGCGGGCACCGTGACGTGGACGTGGAATCCAGGAGGGGTCACTCATACGATCACGTTCACGAGCGGCCCCGCGCCGCTGCCGGCCGAGACTGTGCAGGGTACGGGGACCAAGGACATCACCTTCAATGCGGTCGGGACGTACGGCTACCATTGCACGATCCACGCCAACATGAGCGGGACCGTGACCGTGGTACACTGAGCCGTCGCTAGACGACGAGTCTCCCGATCGGCAGCTTGCGGATCCGCTTCCCCGTGACCGCGAAGATCGCGTTGCACAC
>JAEHDT010000140.1 GCA_016880225.1 Gemmatimonadota bacterium
CCGCCGTGGCCCGCGGCTCGCGGCGCGCCTGATGCTCCGGACGTCGCTCGCCACCGGCGGCGAGCCGCTGGCGTGGCGCTTCTGGCGGCGCCGCACCCGGCCGCGCCCCATCGCCCTGGTGTGCGACATCTCGGGCTCCATGGAGCGCTACAGCCGCTTCCTGCTGCGGTTCGCGCATGCCCTGGCGCGCTCGGGGGCCGCGGTGGAAGTGTTCGTGTTCGGAACCCGGCTCACCCGCATCACGCGGGAGCTGCGGCTGCGCGACCCCGACGCGGCGCTCGCGCGGGTGGCGGCCAAGGTGGTGGACTGGAGCGGCGGGACGCGCATCGGGGCGAGCCTGCACGAGCTCAACCGCCGCTGGGTGCGGCGCACGATTCGCAGCGGCGCCATCGTCATGATCGTATCGGACGGCTGGGAGCGCGACGAGCCGGCGCGCCTGGGACGGGAGATGGCGACCCTCAGGCGCTCGTGTCACCGGGTGGTGTGGCTCGACCCGCTCGCAGGCCGGCCCGGGTTCGAGCCCGCGACGCAAGGGCTGGTCGCGGCGCTCCCACACGTGGACGAGCTGGTCGCCTGCGCCAACGTGGCGTCGCTGGAGGAGCTGGCGGGGAGGCTGCATGAAGCAGTGGCTTGAAACGCGAGACGTCTTGGACTTCCTGGAGCGGGCGCGCGCCGCGGGACGGCGCGCCGCGCTCGCCACCGTGGTACGGGTGCGCGGCTCGGCGTATCGCCACGAGGGAGCGAAGCTGGCGGTGGCCGAGGACGGCAGCGGCGCGGGGAACGTGAGCGGCGGCTGCCTCGAGCAGGATGTGCGCGAGCTGGCGCTGCAGGTGCTCCAGAGCGGCACGCCCCAGCTCCGGAACTACTGCTCGAGCGCGGATGAGATCGAGGCGTGGGATCTGGGCGTGGGGTGTGAGGGCCAGGTGGACGTGTACGTGGAGCCGGCGGAGCCCCGACCGCGGGAGCGGGCGCTGCTGGACGGCCGGGCGCGGTTTGCGGTGTGCAGTCTACTGTCGGAAAAGGGGAAAGAGGGTAGCGGGAAGCGCCTGATCGTCACGAACCGAGCGGTCGAGGGCGACATCGGGTCGGCCGAGCTGAATCGCGCGGCGGGCGCGCGGGCGCGCGAGCTGCTCCCTGCGGGGGAGTCGGCAATCCGTGAGATACAGGGCCGGTCGGTATTCTTCGACGTCCTGAGCCCGCCGCCCCAGTTGGTGGTCGTGGGCGCGGGGGACGACGCCCGGCCGCTCGCGCGCTTCGCGGCCGAGGTGGGGTTCCGCGTGGTGGTCGTGGACCGGAGGCCGGGACTCCTCACGCACGAGCGCTTTCCGGCGGCGGCACTGCTGGTGGAGAGCGGCGGCGACGAGCTGGCGAGCGTGCTGCCGCTCGACGCTGAGTGCTATGCCGTCGTCATGAACCACAATTTCGCGGACGACCGGGCGTACCTGCGGGCCCTCGTGAAGACGCCGGTGGCGTACATCGGTATGCTGGGCCCGCGCCAGCGCACCGAGCGGATCCTCCGGAACCTGGCCGCGGAAGGTCCGATGGACGAGACGCGTGTGTACGGACCCGTGGGCCTGGACATCGGCACCGACGGGGCCGAGCAGGTGGCGCTCGCGGTGGTCGCGGAGATCCTCGCGGTGCGCTCGGGCCGGCGGGCCCGGTCGCTGCGGGAGCGCCAGGCGCCGATTCATGCCCCAACCGAGTGACTATCCTCGCGTCGCGGGAGTGATCCTCGCGGCGGGCGCGTCGCGCCGCATGGGCCGGAACAAGATGCTGCTGCAGCTCGACGGGGAGTCTCTGGTGCGCCGGGCGGCCACGCGGGCGCTCGCCGCGGGCCTCTCGCCCGTGGTGGTCGTGATCGGCCACGAGCCGGATCGGATCAGGGCCGAGCTCGAGGGCCTCGCTGTCGAGTTCGCGGTCAATCCCGACTTCACCGGACCCACGAGCGGCTCCCTGCATCGAGGCTTGAGCCGGCTTGGGCCCGACGTGGACGCGGTGGTGGTGATGCTGGGCGACATGGTGAAGGTCAGCGCCGAGACGCTCGCGATGCTGGTCGCCGGGGCGCGCGGCACCGACGCGCCGCTCGTGGTGTCGCGCTACGGCGACGTCACCGCGCCGCCGCTCTTGTTCCGGCGGGCGTTGTTCCCTGAGCTGCTGGCGTGGACGGGGGAGGGATGCGGGAAGGCGGTGGTCCAGGCGCACAGCGGCGAGGCGATGTTCATCGACCGGCCGGTCGCGCTGCTCGCGGACGTGGACACGCCGCAGGACTTCGAGTCGGCTCAGCGCGGATCGAGCTGAGGCTCTCGGCCTTCCGAGCTCACGACAGCCCCAGCCGGGCTGTCAGGTGGGCGCCAACCGGAGCGGTGATGATCCCCCGCTTGACCGCATCCGCGAGCGCCGCCGTCGTGGCGGCCCGATCGGCATCCAGTCCCCGCTCCCGCAGCTCCCGGAGGATGCGCGCGAGCCGGCCGTCATAGTCCTGCGATTGGAGCGTTCCCGCGTCCGTCTCTTGCTTCAGCTTTTCCAGCTCCTGTACGAAGCGCTGCAGTGTGATCGGTGCCATGCGACCTTCTCCAGAGAATTGGCTGGAAAGGTATCACTCGCTGCCCACGGGCGCGCGAACCGCGTTGAAGGGATACGGAGCTTGGGCGGACTCGTGGTTTCAGCACTGCGCCCAGACTTTACCATTCTAGTCAAGTCATACGTCCAAATCTAACATGTACTTGACAAACAGAGTACATCGCGTCATCCTTAGGACAGTCAGAGAAGGCGCAACCTGTACCAGGAATCGACTCGCAAGAGAGAGACAGAGGGCGATATGGTAGGCATTACGCAGAGGGACCCGACGATGGAGCTGTTGCATCAGCTGGAGCACCGCATGGGCCGGATCTTCAACGACCCGTTCCGGACATTCGAGTGGCCCGAACACGAGGCTGCGACCACCGCGTGGCAGCCGCTGGTGGACATCTTTGAGGAGCCCGATGTCATCCGCCTAGTGGCGGAGATACCTGGGGTGAACCCTGAGGATGTGAAGATCTCGGTCGAGAGCAACCTGCTGACGATCAAGGGCACCAAGGAGCAGGTGGCAGAGGAGAAGGCCGAGAAGGTGCATCGTTATGAGCGGACCTATGGCGCTTTCGAGCGGACGTTCCGGTTGTCCGCCTCGATCGATCCCAACAAGATCAAGGCGACCTACCACCTCGGCGTGCTGACGATCATGCTGCCGAAGGCGGAGACGGCCAAGCCCCATCTGATCAAGGTGGAAGTCACGGCGGAGAAGGCGTTGAAGGCGTGAGGTCACGCCCGGAACAGGGGGACGGGATGTTGGCCGCCCCCCCGCATCGCGTCGCACCCAGCGACTTTCCGGACCGGTTTCGCGCGCGGGTGGAGCTGCAAGGGGCGATTCTCGCCGCGGAGGAGCTCTCACACGTGGGGGAGTGGTACCCACGGTGCCACGGCAAGGACGATTGGAACGTTCGCCAGTATGCCAGGGCGACTGGTCTGGGCGCCCGCGAGTATCGCGTCGTGCGGGGCGGCAGCACCCAAGATGTGTACCGCAGCAGCGACCTCGACCATGCGGCCGCCGTGCGGGAGGCGCTCAACGAGCTCGAGTCCCAGGAATGCCGTGCCGACACAACCGCTCAGAACAGCTCCAGCTGATCCACCACGAGACTCCTGAGTTTCTCGAGCAGCTTCACCATCGCCCACGTGTCCCGCTCGCAGTAGGCGAGCAGCGCCTCCCGCAACGCGGCGCGCTCGGCCGCCGGCGTCCGGTCGGCCTCGAGCATCAGCCGCTGCAGCTCCACCGTCGCCTTCTCGCCGTCCTGAATCTTCAGGTCCGTGTACGACAGCCCCGGCACGAGCGCCGGGAGCGTCTTCTTGATGCTGAACCCACCGCCGAAGTCGGGGTGGTACACGTGGCTGCGCACGGCGGGCAAGAGATCCACCAGCCGCTTTTCGATGCGCTCGAGCTCACGCGCGTGCGTAGGCACCGCTTCCCGCAGCTGCTTGAGGCACTCGCGCTCGAAGCTCGCGTAATAGGCCACGACCTTGCGCCCCCCCGCACACGCCGCCACCAGGGCTTCGGCGAGCGCGGGCCGGGGATCCTCGGGCCCCGTGGCGATCCACTCGTAATGGACCAGCCCGCGGTCCCGCTCCTCCACGTGCACACTGAACTGTACCGGCACCTGCTGCCACGGACGGCACCCCGGCCAGCGCGGGATCGCGAGGCTCACGGTCTCGAAATCGAGAAACGCGAGCGGTGAAGCGAATTGGGCGAGCGCCGACTTGAGCGTCGGCTCCACCACCACGCGCCCGGTGCGCACCGCCTTCACCTGACGCGCGTGGATCACCGACAGCTCCAGATCCGAGGGGAGGTCGTAGATCGTGGCGTACCCGTCGGCCTCGAGCTCGAGCGCCCGCTTGCGGTCGATCCGGTACAGCCTGCTCACGTGCTGATCGGGCACCTTGGGCCAGCAGCGCTCGATGAAGGGGCACTCGTACGGTCTGCTGCAGTGGTCCCCGATCGGCACGTCGGGCAGCGGTCCTTCCAGCATGCGTTGCTGCGCGGCGAGCTCGTCGGGCAGACCGACCAGCGCGCCCTCGACCAGCGCCGTCACGTCCTCCCGCACGAACAGGTTCGACAGGTCGGGATGGCGGCAGTCGGGGTTCAGGTGCATCACCTCCGCCCGCTCCACCTGGAGCCCCGCCCGGCGCAGCACGTGCACTTGCACCGCCGCGTCGGGTAGATGCTCCGGCTTGCGGCTGTTCGACGCCTTCACCTCGATGACGGTATGGCCGCGGGAAGTCCGCTCCAGGATGTCCACTCCGACGTACGTCTCGTCGGCCAGGAACCACGCCTCGTAGATCGCCGGCGGGTCGCGCATCAGAACCTCCCGCGTGGCCGCGACCTTGTTGTCGTATTGATAGAACGGCAGGCCGATCAGCTCGCCCCCGGGAACGTAGCCCCGCGCCCGCTCGCCCACTTCCTTGCCTTGCGCGAACAGGTTCTCCTGCCCCGGCGTGGGCGCGAGCTCCGGCGCGTCCGGCTCGTGCACTCGCCACCACAGCTGCTTGTGACATTGCAGACCCTGGACGTAGCGCGACTTGGAGAGGCGTGGCGGTCTGGCGGCGGAGGGCATGCCCTGAACACTAACTATTGACTTTGGTGCCCGCCGCTCCGTATACACCTGTACGGAAGAACGCGAGCGTGCGGAGGAAGTGATGTCCCTGCGGGTCGTACTGGCCGACGATCATCCCATGCTCAGGCACGGTGTGCGCGCGCTGCTCGAGCAACACGGTGTCGAGGTCGTGGCCGAAGCGTCGGACGGCCGGGCGGCCGTCGAGGCGGCGCGGCGGCACCGCCCGGACGTCGTCGTGCTCGACATCATGATGCCGCTCTTGAACGGCATCGACGCCGCGCGCGAGATCGCCGAGACGTGCCCCGAGACTCAGGTCGTGCTGCTCACCGCGCTCGAGCAGGAGCGTCTGGTCACGGAGAGCGTGCACGCGGGCGTGCGGGGGTTCGTGCTCAAGACCCAGGCCGGGGAGGATCTGGTCCAGGCGATCGAGCAGGTGTCGCGGGGAGGATTCTACGTGGGGGCGGGTGTCTCCCAGGCCGTCGTCCGGGCGTGCCGGGATGCCGCCGCCGAAGACCGCGCCCGGCTCACCTCGCGCGAGCGTCAGGTCGTGCAGCTCGTGGCGGAGGGCAAATCCACGAAACAGGTCGCCGCCCTGCTCGACATCACCCTCAAGACCGTTGAGTTTCACCGCGCCCGGGTCATGAAGAAGCTCGACGTGCACGACGTGGCGGGTCTCGTCCGCTACGCCATCCGCGAGGGTCTGATCACCCCGTAACCCAGGTCTTCTCCCCTCGTCCAGCTAGGGTTTTCCCTGGTTCTCCCGGGCACCTGCATCGGCAGATTCACGTGGAGATCCTCCTCGTCCCGGGAGCATTGAGCGTGCATCAGCGCGCGCCGTTCCGGCGCCCCCCCGTCGTACTCATCGCCGTGGCCCCCGGCACATGGCTCGACCGTGCCCTGGCGAGCCAGCTCGAGCCGCGCGGCTATCGGGTGCTGTCCGTGTTCGGCGGGCACGACCTCTTGGACCGCGCGCCGGTCGTCCGGCCGGACATCGTCGTGATGGATGCCGACCTGCCGGATCGGGACAGTGTCGGCGTGTGTCGCACCCTGCGGCAGGGTCGCGCCGCCTGGGACATGCCGGTGCTCATGATCACGTCGACGCCCGCGACCAAGCAGCAACGCCTGGCGGCGCTCGACGCGGGCGCCTGGGATTACCTCAGCCTGCTGCTGAACCCCGAGGAGCTGACCCTGAAGCTCGACGCGATGGCGCGGCTCAGGCTGGAGATCGAGCAGGCGCTGGAGGAGAGCGCGGTGGACCCGGCGAGCGGTCTGTACACGGCGCGGGGACTCGAGCGGCGGGCACGCGAGCTCACGTCGGAGGCGTTCCGCCGTCGCGCGCCGGTCGCCTGTGTGGCCCTGGGGATAGAGCTGGAGGAGCGGGGTGGGCGAGCCGCGCCCCCCGCCGCGCCGGCGGTAGCGCTCGCGTACGCCACGCGGATCCTCCTGGAGCGCGCGCGTGCGTCCGATGCCGTGGGGCGTCGAGGACGGCAGCGTCCGGAACGACCCGACGCTCGAGCTGCTGGCGCGCACCGCCGTGTCGCACGCGGAGGCCGGGGCCGACATGGTGGCGCCGTCGGACATGATGGACGGGCGCGTCGGCGCGATCCGCGAGGCGCTGGACGAGTCCGGCTACGGCGAGACTCCGATCATGGCCTACTCCGCCAAGTACGCGTCGAGCTTCTACGGGCCGTTCCGCGACGCGGCCGACTCGGCCCCGCAGTTCGGCGATCGGCGTTCGTACCAGATGGATCCGGCCAACGCGACGGAGGCGCTGCGCGAGATCGCGCTCGACCTCGACGAGGGGGCGGACATCGTCATGGTGAAGCCGGCGCTGCCGTACCTCGACGTCATCGCGCGCGCGAAGGCGGAGTTCGGCGTGCCGTTGGCGGCGTACTCGGTCTCGGGCGAGTACGCGATGCTCAAGGCCGCCGGCCGGCTGGGCTGGCTCGACGAGGAGCGCGCCATGCTCGAGGCGCTCACCGCGATCCGCCGCGCGGGCGCCGACATCGTGATCACCTACTTCGCCAAGGACGCGGCGCGGTTGCTCGAGCGCGGCCGGCTCGGCTCGCGCTGAGCGCCATGCGAATCTCGGCGCGCGGCGAGTACGCGATCAAGGCGGTGCTCGACTTGGCGCTCCACCACGACCGCGGGCTCATCCCCATCCAGGAGGTGGCCGCGCGGCAGGGCATCCCGCAGCGCTATCTCGAGCAGGTCCTGCTCGCCCTGCGCCGCGC
>JAEHDT010000141.1 GCA_016880225.1 Gemmatimonadota bacterium
CGAGCGGGAGGAGCCTCGCCTACGGTGCCCTGGTGGACGCTGCCGCGCGCCTGCCCGTACCGGGCCGGGTGAAACTCAAGGCGCCGAAAGACTTCACGCTGATCGGCACCCCCGCGAAGCGGCTCGACACGCCCGCCAAGGTGGACGGCTCGGCGCTGTTCGGCTGCGACGTACGCCTCCCGGGCATGAAGGTCGCGGCGGTCGCCGCCTGTCCTGTGTTCGGCGGCAGGCTCGCGAGCGTGGACGACAGCCGGGCGCAGGCGATAGCGGGGGTGCGCCAGGTCGTGCGCCTCGACGACGCGGTCGCCGTGGTGGCCGACGACACCTGGACCGCGCAGCGCGGCCTCGCCGCGCTCGACGTACGCTGGGACGAAGGGCCGAACGCGCGCCTCTCGACCGAGGACATCGTGCGCGAGCTGAGGGCGGCCGCCGAGCGCTCCGGCGTGGTCGCCCGCTCGGACGGCGACGTCGCCAAAGCGATGGCCGGCGCCGCGCTCCGAGTGCAGGCGGAATACGAGGTCCCGTTTCTCGCGCACGCGGCCATGGAGTCCATCAATTGCACGGTGCACGTGCGGCCCGATGCGTGCGACATCTGGCTGGGCACCCAGGTGCCGACGTTCACGCGGACCGCGGCTGCCAGGGTGACCGGCCTTTCCAGGTCCAGGGTGCGGGTGCACAACCACCTGTTGGGGGGCGGGTTCGGCCGGCGGCTCGAGGTGGACTTCGTCATCCAGGCGGTCGAGATCGCGAAGCAGGTGGCGGGGCCGGTGCAGGTGGTGTGGAGCCGCGAAGAGGACATCCAGCACGACATGTACCGCCCCTACTACTACGACCGGTGCACGGCGGGCCTCGATGCCAGCGGCCGGCCGGTCGCCTGGTCGCACCGCATCACGGGCTCGTCCATCGAAGCACGGGTGATCAGCCAACTCTTCCCCAAGACGCTCCGGGTCATGCGGGCCGGCGGCATGCACCGC
This sequence comes from Gemmatimonadota bacterium, assembly GCA_016880225.1. Classification (GTDB taxonomy): domain Bacteria; phylum Gemmatimonadota; class Gemmatimonadetes; order Gemmatimonadales; family GWC2-71-9; genus AG41. Next base: position 975 of record JAEHDT010000141.1, read on the forward strand.
CTCGGCGCGCTGCTCAAGCGCCTCGATCTCGACGCGGTGGAGGGTGCGGCGGAGCCTCCCTACACGCTTCCCAACATCCGCGTGGATTTCGTGCGCCAGGAGCCGCCCGGCGTCCCGACCGCGTTCTGGCGTGGCGTCGGGCCGACGCACAACATCTTCGTTGTGGAGAGCTTCATCGACGAGCTCGCCGCTGCCGCGAAGCGCGATCCGGTGGAATACCGGCGGGCGCTGCTCGACGGCTCGCCTCGCGCCAGAGCGGTACTGGAACTCGCGGCGGACCGCGCCGGCTGGGGCCGGCCCCTGCCGCCCGGGAAAGGCCGCGGCGTCGCCCTGCTGCATGCGTTCGGCAGCTACATCGCCGAGGTGGCGGAGGTGTCCGTGTCGCGGCAGGGAGAGGTGCGAGTCGAACGGGTGGTGTGCGCCGTGGACTGCGGCACCGTCGTGAACCCCGACACGGTCAAGGCACAGATGGAGGGAGGAATCGTCTTCGGCGTCACCGCGGCGCTGTACGGCCAGATAACGATCAGGAACGGTCGCGTCGAGCAGCACAATTTCCACGACTACCGCATGCTGCACATGAGCGATGCCCCGACGGTACAAGTCCATCTGGTCACGAGTACCGAGCCGCCGGGAGGCGTGGGGGAGCCGGGCACGTCGGCAGCGATGCCGGCGGTCGCCAACGCGATCTTCGCGGCGACCGGCAGGCGGATCCGCAAGCTTCCGGTGAAGTCTTGATCGCACTCGTCTACCATCTCGCGAGCCGGCTCGCGTACGTCTCGTACATCGGGGTCGCGCTCGCGCGGCAGGAGCGCGACGCCTCCTTCACCCGGCGCTATGGGGCTGATGAGGGGTTCCGCCGCTTCCGGCGTGTGGCGGCCACGCTCATGCACAATGACGCCGCGAGCTTCGTGTGGCTCTGCGTCGCGACCCGGCACACGCTGCGGCTCGACGTGCCGCCGGGTGTCATGGTTGGCGTCGGCGGGCTGCTGGTGTTGATCGGTCTGGCGGTCAAGTTCTGGGCGGCGGCGTCGCTCGCCCCGGGCGCGTATTACTGGCGTGACTTCTTCCTGCCGGCAGAGCGGACGGAGCCGGCGGGCGGCCCGTATCCGTTTCTCAAGAACCCGATGTACACGGTGGGGTACCTGCCAGCGTACGGGTGCGCGCTCATCGCGGCGTCATTGCCAGGCCTGATCGCGTCGGTGCTGGACCAGGCCGCCATTCTGGCGTTCTACCGGTGGGTCGAGAAGCCGCACGTGGAGAAGATGCTCACGTCCTGACCTGGTTGCGCCCGCCCTCCTTGGCGCGGTACAGCGCCCGGTCCGCCGCCTTGACGACCAGATCCCACTTGGCATGGCGCTCGCTCTGTTCGGCCACCCCGATGCTGATCGTCACGGGCACGCGTTCCCCAGGGCCTTTCTCGGCCAGCACCTTTTCCTTCTTCTTCTTGGAGCGGAACCGCGCGCGCAGCATGAAGCGCGTGTCCTCGACGGTGCGGCGCAGCACCTCGAGGTCGGCCAGGCACTCCTCCGCCCCGCGCCCCGGGAACAGCACGGCGAACTCCTCGCCGCCGTAGCGGTAGGCCTTTCCCCCGCCGCCCACGTGCGCCAGCTTCGCGGCGATCATCTTGAGCACCTGATCGCCCACGTC
>JAEHDT010000142.1 GCA_016880225.1 Gemmatimonadota bacterium
CCCATCACGGCGCGCTCCACGTGCCCCGTCTTCACCAGCTGATCCATGACGGTGCGCGCCAGGTTGATCGGGATGGCGAAGCCGTAGCCCGCGTAGAACCCGGTCTCGCTCGCGATCGCGGAGTTGATGCCCACCACCTGGCCCCGGATGTTCACGAGCGGCCCGCCGGAGTTGCCGGGGTTGATGGCCGCGTCGGTCTGGATGAAGTCCTGGATGGAATAGCGGGTTTGCTGCAGTCCCTGGAGCAGGCGGCCCTTGGCGCTGACGATACCTGCGGTCACGGTGAACGCGAACGCTTCGCCGAGCGGGTTCCCGATCGCGAGCGCCCACTCGCCGACGCGCGTCGAATCGGAGTTGCCGAAGGCGACCGTGGGCAGCGCCCGCGCGTCGATCTTGATCACCGCCACGTCGGTGTTGGGATCGGTGCCCACCACCGTGGCGGTGAACTCGCGCTTGTCGTACAGCCGGACGGTCACCTTGTCGGCGCCCGCGACCACGTGATTGTTGGTGAGGATGTAGCCGTCGGCCGAAACGATGAACCCCGACCCCGAGCCCTGCTCGACCTGGGGATGGCGGCGGAGATTGGGGAAGAAGTCCTCGAAGCCCGGCGGCAGCCGGCGGGCGTCGCCGCGCTCGACGTGCTGCGACCGGATGAACACGACGGCGGGCTTGACGTGGTCCGCCACCGCGACGAAGGCGTCGCCCAGGTCACTCGCCGACTTGACGGCGGGCACGGCGAGGCGCGGCGCCGCGGCCTGGGCCGACAGGATCGATTCCGCCGCGCCGCTCGTCTTCGGCAGATCGAGGGTGGAGGCGAACGCCAGCCCGAACACGAAGGCGATCGCCACCAGCGTGCCGAACTTCAGCCAATCACGCGTACGTGCCGACATCGTAATCTCTCTTCTCTGAAGGGTGTTACTTCTTCTTGTCGTCGTCCACGATCTCGTAGTCCGCGTCGACGACGTTCTCCTTCTTCTCCGCGGCGGGCTCCGCCGGGCCCTCCGGCCCACCCGTCGGCTGCTCCGGACCGGCGCCGCGCTGCGCCGCGTACAGCGACGCGCCCGCGGCGGAGTAGGCCTGTTGCAGCTCCTCGAGGGCCTTGGAAATCTCGTCCGCGCTGCCCGAGCGCAACGCCTGTTTGGCGCCCTCGACGCCCTTGTCGAGCCGCGACTTTAGCGACGCGTCGAGCTTGTCGGTCCATTCCTTCGAGTTCTTCTCGACCTCATACACCAGCGTGTCGAGGCGGTTGCGCCGCTCGATTTCCTCGCGGCGCCGCTTGTCTTCGGCGGCGTGGGCCTCCGCATCCTTGACCATCTTATCGATGTCTTTGTCACCGAGCCCGGACGACGCCTCGATCCGGATCTTCTGCTCCTTGCCGGTCGCCTTGTCCTTGGCGGACACGTGCAGGATGCCGTTGGCGTCGATGTCGAAGGTCACCTCGACCTGCGGCACGCCCCGCGGAGCCGGCGGGATCCCCGTCAGCTGGAACTTGCCGATCGTGCGGTTGTCGAGGGCCATCTGGCGCTCGCCCTGCAGCACATGGATCTCGACCGTGGTCTGGTTGTCCTCCGCGGTCGAGAAGATCTCCGACTTCTTGGTCGGGATCGTCGTGTTGCGCGGGATGAGCACGGTCGTGACCCCGCCCAGGGTCTCGATGCCGAGCGATAGGGGCGTCACGTCGAGCAGCAGGACGTCCTTCACCTCGCCCGCCAGCACGCCGCCCTGGATCGCGGCGCCGATCGCCACGACCTCGTCCGGGTTTACGCCCTTGTGGGGCTCCTTGCCGAAGAACCCCTTGACGATCTCCTGCACCTTGGGCATGCGGGTCTGGCCGCCTACCAGGATCACCTCGTCGATCTCGGTAGGCTTAAGCCCCGCGTCCTTCAACGCCTGCTCCATCGGCGGGATCGTCCGCTTCACTAGGTCGTCCACCAGCTGCTCGAGCTTGGCGCGCGTGAGCGTCAGGTTCAGATGCTTGGGCCCCGACTGGTCCGCCGTAATGAACGGGAGATTGATTTCCGTCTGCATCACGGTGGACAGCTCCATCTTGGCCTTCTCGGCGGCTTCCTTGAGCCGCTGCAGGGCCATGGGGTCCTTGGAGAGATCGATGCCCTGGTCGCGCTTGAACTCGCCCACCAGCCACTCCATGATGCGCGCGTCGAAGTCGTCGCCGCCCAGGTGCGTGTCGCCGTTGGTCGATTTGACCTCGAACACACCCTCGGCGAGCTCGAGCACCGAGATGTCGTAGGTCCCGCCGCCCAGGTCGTACACCGCGATCTTCTCTTCCTTTTTCTTGTCGAGCCCGTAGGCGAGCGCCGATGCCGTGGGCTCGTTGATGATGCGGACGACGTCGAGTCCGGCGATCTTGCCGGCGTCCTTCGTGGCCTGGCGCTGCGAGTCGTTGAAATAGGCGGGGACGGTGATGACCGCCTTCTCGACCTTGTGGCCGAGGTAGTCCTCCGCCGTCTGCTTCATCTTCTGGAGGATCATGGCGGAGATCTCGGGCGGCGTGTAGCGCTTGCCCTGGATCTCGACCGAGGCCAGCCCGTTCGGCCCATCCACCACCTTGTAGGGGACGCGCTTCTTCTCCTCGACGACCTCGCTCACCCGCCGCCCCATGAAGCGCTTGATCGAAAACACCGTGTTCTGGGGGTTGGTCACGGCCTGACGCTTGGCTACCTGGCCGACGAGCCGCTCGCCATCCTTCGTGAACGCGACCACGGAGGGAGTGACGCGCCCGCCTTCGGCGTTGGGAATGACGACGGGATCGCCACCCTCCATCACCGCCACCACCGAGTTGGTGGTGCCGAGATCGATTCCGATGATTTTCTCAGCCATGACGAGTGCTCCTTATCCTGAGGTTGATGCTCGCACCTAGCCGGCCGTCGCACAAGCAAGCGCCGTGCCCCGAAAAGATGCCAATATGACAGGCTGAGACGCCCGCCTTATCTTTCCCTCGTGATTCCCTACAAAGACGAGAATCCCACCGAGCTCGCGCCTGTCATCACCATCGGCATCATTGCGCTGAACATCCTCGTCTGGCTGTTCGTGCAGGGGGCGGGGGCGCCCGAGGCACTGGCGCGCTCGGTGTGCCAGCTGGGGCTGATCCCCGGTGAGGTGCTGCGCACCGTGCCGCCCGGCACCGCGGTGCCGCTCGGCGACCATCTGCAATGCGTGCTGACGGATAATCCCAGCTGGCGCACGCTCGTGACCTCGATGTTCATGCACGGCGGCTGGCTGCACGTCATCGGCAACATGTGGTTCCTCTGGGTGTTCGGGAACAACATCGAGGACTCGATGGGGCACACGCGGTTCGTGTTGTTCTATCTCCTGTGCGGCGTCGCGGCCGCGGCGACGCAGATGTTCGTCGATCCGCATTCCACCATTCCCATGGTGGGCGCTTCCGGGGCGATCAGCGGCGTGATGGGGGCGTACATCCTGCTGTATCCGCGCGTGCGCGTGCACACCTTCGTCACCCTGGGCTTCTTCCTGACCTCGGTGGCGCTCCCCGCGTACGTGATGCTCGGCTATTGGTTTCTGCTTCAGCTGCTCATGGGCGCCGTGGGCACGCTGTCGCGCGCGCAGGGCGGGGTGGCGGTCTGGGCGCACGTCGGCGGCTTTCTTGCGGGGCTGACGCTGATCAAGCTGTTCGCGAATCGCGAGTACCTCGAGCGGCGCCGCGGCGGGGTGGTCATTCTTCCGCGTGATGTTTGATCGTTTTCCCCTCCACCAGGAACACGACGTCTTCCGCGATGTTGGTCGCCAGATCGGCAACGCGTTCGAGGTTACGGCTCACGAGGAACAGGTCCATGGCGGCCCCGATGATGTGGGGGTCTTCCATCATGTGCGTGAGGAGGATGCGGAACACCGAGCGGTTCAGCGCGTCCACCGTATCGTCGCGCCGGCAGATGTCGCGGCCCAGCCGCGCGTCGCCGCGCACGAAGGCGTCGAGCGCCCCCGACAGCATGGCGCGCGCCTGCCGCGCCATTTCGAGCAGCTCGGGCTCCGGGGCGATCAGCTTGGCGGACAGGAGCCGCTCGGCCGACTCCGCGATGTTCACGGCATGGTCGCCGACGCGCTCCAGGTCGTTGGCGATCTTCGTGGCCGCCACGAGCAGGCGCAGGTCCCGCGCCATCGGCTGCTGAGTCGCGAGCAGGTCGATCACCGTCTCCTCGATCTCGAGCTCGAGGGCGTTCATGGTGCGGTCGCCGGCGATGACCTGGGCGGCGAGCCCGGCATCGCGCTTGAGCAGCGCGTCGAGCGCGCGACCCAGCGCCTCCTGGGCCTCGCCCGACATGGTGAGGAGCTTGGCCTTGAGCGCCGACAGCTCGTCGTGGAAGTGGCGATGGGCGGGAGAAGCGTTCATCCGAACCGTCCCGTGATGTAGGCCTCGGTGCGCTCGTCGCCGGGCCTCGTGAAGACCTGTTTGGTGTCGCCGAACTCTATCAGGCAACCGAGGTAGAAGAAGCCGGTGAAGTCCGACACGCGCGACGCCTGCTGCATGTTGTGCGTCACGATCACGATCGAGTAGCTCTGCTTGAGCTCTACCAGCAGCTCCTCGATCCGCTGGGTGGCGGCGGGATCGAGCGCGGAGCAGGGCTCGTCCATCAGCAGCACCTCGGGCTCGTTGGCGAGGGCGCGCGCGATGCAGAGGCGCTGCTGCTGGCCGCCCGACAGGCTCGTGCCGGGGGTCCGCAGCCGATCCTTCACCTCGTCCCAGAGCGCGGCCCGGCGCAGCGCCACCTCCACCCGCTCCGGCATGTCCCGCTCGGCGGCGAGGCCGTTCAGCCGCGGCCCGTAGGCCACGTTGTCGAAGATCGTCTTGGGGAAGGGATTCGGCTGCTGGAATACCATCCCCACTTCGCGCCGCAGCGTGACGGGATCGGTGCCGCTCGAGAAGACGGAGACCCCCTCGAGCAGGATATCCCCCGTATGCCGGGTGCGCGGGATCAGCTCGTTGAGCCGGTTGATGGAGCGCAGGAACGTACTCTTGCCGCAGCCCGACGGCCCGATGAGGGCGGTCACCGCGCGCCGCGGAATCGTGAACGTCAGGTCGAACAAGGCCTGCGTCCCGCCGTACCAGAAGTTGTACGCCCGCACGTCGATGATGGGCGTCGAATGGTCAGACGGCCAGACGGGCGGGCGGCGGCCCCGGTCCGGCTGTCCGACGGTGCGACCGTCCGTCAGTCCGGCTGTCGTCATCCGAACCGCCCCGTGATGTACGCTTCGGTGCGCTCCGCCGCCGGCTTGGTGAACAGGGCTTCGGTGCGGTCCACCTCGACCAGCTCCCCCAGATAGAAGAACGCCGTGTAGTCCGAGATCCGCGCCGCCTGCTGCAGGTTGTGCGTGACGATCACGATCGTGTAGCTGCCCTTGAGCTCGTGGCACAGCTCCTCGATGCGCTGAGTGCCGGCGGGGTCAAGCGAGGCGGTCGGCTCGTCGAGCAGCAGCACTTCGGGCTCGGGGGCGAGGGCGCGGGCGATGCACAACCGCTGCTGCTGGCCGCCCGACAGCGCCAGGGCGCTCGAGCGCAGGCGGTCCTTCACCTCGTCCCACAGCGCGGCTTGGCGCAGCGCGCGCTCCACCGCGGCGTCCACGTCGGTGCGGGCGCGTCGCCCGTTGACGCGTAGGCCCGCGGCCACGTTGTCGTGGATCGACATCGTCGGGAAGGGGGTCGGCCGCTGGAACACCATGCCGACGCGGCGCCGCAGCCGGACGGGGTCCACGCCCGGGTCGTAGATGTCCGCCCCATCCAGCAGTACCTGGCCCGTCACCCAGCCGCCTTCCGACAGCTCGTGCATGCGATTCAAACAGCGCAGGAAGGTGCTCTTGCCGCACCCGGACGGGCCGATCACCGCGGTGACGGTGTGCGCCGGAAACAGGATCGACACGTCGGTCACCACGGCGCGGCGGCCGTACAGCGCCGTGAGCCGCACCGCTTCGAGCTCGAGCCGGGCGTCAACGGGCGGCGCCATGCCGTTGCCGAATGGCCCAGCGGGCCGCGACGCCGAGCAGCAGGACCAGTCCCATCAACACGATCGCCGCGGCCCAGGCGAGCCGGTGCCACTCTTCGAACGGGCCGGTGGCGTATTGATAGATCTGGAGCGACAGCGCCTGCATCGGCTGCATGAGGTCGGTCGTGAAGTTCAGGTTGCCGAGCGCCGTGAACAGGAGCGGCGCGGTCTCGCCGGCGATCCGGGCCACGCCGACCAGGCAGCCGGTGACTATCCCTGCGAGCGCGGTGCGGGCGACGATGCGCAGCGAGGTGCGCCAGCGGGGGTAGCCCAGGGCGAGCGCGGCCTCGCGCAGCGAGTGCGGCACCAACCGTACCATCTCCTCCGTGGTGCGGGCGAGCATGGGGACCATCAGCACCGCCAGCGCGACGCTCCCCGCGAGCGCGGAGAAGTGGCCCATCGGCTTGACGAGCCACGTCCAGGCGAAGATGCCGACCACGATCGACGGCGTTCCGTTCAGGACGTCGGCCACGAAGCGCACGATCCACCCCAGGCGTCCCGAGCCGAATTCCGCGAGGTACAGCCCCGCCCCGATCCCCACGGGGAGGCCGATGAGGCTCGCGAGCCCGACGATGATCGCCGTCCCCACGATGGCGTTCGCCACACCGCCGCCGCTCTCGCCGACGGGGACCGGGTTCCTGGTGAAGAAGCTCCAATCGAGGGACGTGGCGCCTTTCACGGCCAGGTGGCCGAGGATCAAGACGAGCGCGAGCACCGCGAGGAGCGACAACGCGCCCACGACACCTGTCATGAGGGCGCTCACGAGACGGCGGCGCACCCGACGCGCGCTCACAGGGCGCGGCTCCCCACGGCGGTACCGCGGGCCACGCGCCAGATCAGCAGGCGGGCCGCCGCGTTCACAACCACGGTGATCACGAACAGGACGAGGCCGACCTCGAACAGCGCCGAGAGGTACAGATCGGTCGTGGCCTCGCTGAACTCGTTGGCGATCGCCGCCGCCATGGTGTAGGCGGGCTGCAGCACGGACAGCCCGATGTCGTGGCGGTTCCCGATCAGCATCGTCACGGCCATCGTCTCGCCGAGCGCGCGGCCGAGGCCGAGGATGACGGCGCCGATCAGGCCGGCGCGCCCGTACGGCACGACCGCGGTCCACACCGCTTCCCAGCGGGTCGCGCCCATGCCGAACGCCGCCTCGCGCTGGCTCGGCGGAACCGCGAGCAGCACCTCGCGCGATACGGCGGCGATGTACGGCACGATCATGATGGCGAGGATCATGCCCCCGGCGAGGAGCGAGTTGCCGTAGAACACGCCGTCGAAGAAGGGCGTCCATCCGAGCGCGGCGCGGAGCGGCGGGACGACGTAGGCGCGGAGAAACGGGATCAGGACGAAGATGCCCCACAGGCCGTACACCACGCTCGGGATCGCGGCCAGGAGCTCGACCAGGAACGCGACGGGCTGGCGCAGCCACGCGGGGGCGAACTCGGTGAGAAAGATCGCCACGCCGAGCGCGAGGGGCACCGCGAGGAGCAGGGCGATGAGCGACGAAGCCAGGGTGCCGAAGATCATCGGGGCTGCGCCGAACACGCCCGCGACCGGGTCCCACACCGACGTCCAGAGAAAGGGAAGGCCGAAGCGCCGGATCGCCGGCCAGGCGCTCGCGACGAGCTCGCTCACCAGCGCGACCAACAGCAGCGGCAGCAGCACCGCCAGGACGGTGAGGATGCCACGGTACGCTCGCTCGCCGGCGTTCACGCCCCGCAGCACTTGCCGGCGCGGGTCCGGCGCGGCGAGCCGTTCCAATGGAAGGACGGTCATGGGCCGGAAACGTATCCGCCGCGTGTCACGGGACTGTAACGACGCCGGGACGAAAACACCCCCGCAGGCGAATACCGCCGTGCGGGGGGGTGAAACCGGCAGCCGGAAGGAGGGGTTACCGGGCTGCCGTAGTCCAGACCGACTTGCCGTCGACGCTGATGGACTTGAGGCGCGCCTCGATCCAAGGCTGCAGGGCCTTGGGGAGCGGGGCGTAGCCCAGCGGCTCGGCGCGAGCCTGTCCCTGCGTCTCCGCCCACCAGACGTACTTCACGAGCTCGCGGGTCTTCGTGGCGTCGCTGTACGTCTTGTGCAGCAGCAAGTACGTCATCGAGGCGATCGGGTAGGCGTCCTTCCCCGCCGGGTTGGTGATGGACACCCGGAAGTCCGTGCTCGGATC
>JAEHDT010000143.1 GCA_016880225.1 Gemmatimonadota bacterium
GCACGATGCAGGAGCAGCGGCGCCAGCGTCTCGAGTGGGTCCGCGGCGCCAAGGAGGCATCAACGCTGATGGCGGAGCTGGACCTCGCGCGCTCCGTGCTGGCGAAGGAGGAGGCCGAGTTCATGCGCTCCGGCGATGCCGTGGCCGAGGCGGAGCGCCGGGCGGCCGAGGCCGAAAAGGCCCTCGCACAGGTGCGGGCGGAGCAGGCATCGCAGCGCGAGGGGCTCGCCGGAAGACGGGACCAGATCGCGGCCGGGCGCGAGGGCGCCGTGGCGGAGCGGGAGCGTGCGGCGGCGCGGGTGGGAGCGGCCCTGCTGACACGCTACGAGCGCATCCGCCGCGGCAAGGCCCCCCTCGCCGTCTACCCGCTGCACGGCGACGCCTGTGGACGCTGCTTCACGGCCGTGCCCACGCAGCGCCGGGCCCTCATCCTGCGGGGCGCGTCGATCGAAGCGTGCGAGGCGTGCGGCGTGCTGCTCTACGCCAGGGAATGATACCCGCCCGCTGGGCGGTCGCCGCGCCGCCCGATCCCGAGCTGACTGCGGCGCTCGTCAGCGATCTCCACATTCCCGAGCCGCTCGCCGCCATCCTGGTGCAGCGGGGCCTCGCCGCGCCGGAGCGCGCCAAGGCCTTCCTCCGCCCCGATCTGGAGCGGCTATCGGACCCGCTCGCCTGGGCGGACATGGCGCGGGCCGTGGCGCTCGTGAGCGCCGCGGTGCGCGCGGGCTCCCCGATCCTGGTGCATGGGGACTACGACGTCGACGGCCAGTGCGCCGCAGCGCTGCTCACGCGGGTGCTGTCGAGCGTCGGCGGGAAAGCGCACGCGTTCGTGCCTCATCGCCTGCGGGACGGCTACGATTTCGGGGACGCCGGGCTGCGTGAGGCCCAGCGGCTGGGTGCGGGGCTCATCATCACCTGCGACTGCGGTATCACCGCCGTCGCAGCGGTGCGCGCTGCGCGCGCCGCCGGCATCGACGTCATCGTCACCGACCACCACCTTCCCGGAGACGAGCTGCCCCCGGCGTCGGCGGTGCTCGACCCCCGGCGTGCCGACTGTCCCTCCGCCGACAAGGATCTGTGCGGCACCGGCGTCGCCTTCAAGCTCGCGCAGGCCCTCGTTCCCGCGCTCGGCTTGTCGCCGCATCTGCCGCTCCACTTCCTCGATTTCGTGGCGCTCGCCACCGTGGCCGACGTGGTCCCGCTCACGGGCGAGAACCGCATCCTGGTGCGCCACGGGCTCAAGATGCTCGCCGAGTCGCGCTGGAGCGGCGTTCGCGCGCTGGTGGAGGCGGCGGGGCTGGCCGGCCGGCCCATCAAGGCGGGGCACGTGGGATTCATCCTGGCGCCGCGTCTGAACGCGGCGGGGCGGATCGGAGACGCCAAGGAAGGACTGCGACTGCTCCTCTCCGACGATCCCGGGGAGGCCGCGGCCATCGCCCGCGAGCTCGAGACCCTGAACGCCCGGCGCCAGGCGCTCGACCAGCGCATCCTCGACGAGGCCGTGGAGCTCGCCGAGCGCGTGCTCCGGCCCGCCGACCGGGCGCTGGTGCTCGCCGCCGAGACGTGGCACCCCGGCGTCATCGGGATCGTGGCCTCGCGTCTCGTGGAGCGCTACGGGCGGCCGACGTTCCTCATCGGTTGGGACGAAGCGGGTGAGACGGGGCGGGGCTCGGGGCGGAGCGTCGCTGGGTTCGACCTGCACGCTGCCCTGCACCGCGTGGGCCATCACCTCGAGAAGTACGGGGGCCACACCATGGCGGCGGGCCTGACCATCAGGCGCGATCGCTACGACGCGTTCCGTGTTGCGTTCCTCGACGTCGCGCGCGAGCTTCTGGGCCCGGACGATCTCGTGCCCGCACAGCGCGTGGACCTGGAGCTGCCTTTGGGGCTGGTGAGCGACGAGCTGGAGAAGCTGATCCGTCACCTGGAGCCGTGCGGCCCGGGCAACCCTGCGCCGGTGTTCGGGGTGCGGCACGCGCGCGCCGTCGGTGCCCGCCGCGTGGGCACGAACCACCTGCGCTTCACGCTGGACGACGAATCCGGTGTGCTCCCTGCGATCGCGTTCCAGTGGGCCGACGTCATTCCCGATCACTGGCTCGCCGAGCGCCTCGACGTCGCGTTCCGCCTGGAGCGCGACGAATGGCAGGGACGCACGACGTTACAAGCTCGGGTGGCCGCCATCGCGCCGAGCCAATGAGCGGGGAGCGCGGGCGACGGAACGCGGAACGGCTGCCCGCTGCTCCGTGCCGCGTCGCCCGTTCCGCGCTCCGCGCTGGGAAGGGGGATGGGTTGGGTTTCGTTCGCATCATCGCCGGCGATTTCGGGGGGCGCCGTCTCAAGACGCCGGCCACCGACAAGGTGCGGCCGACCGCCGATCGCGTGCGCGAGGCGTGGTTCTCCATCCTGCAGCGCCCGCTGCGGGGGGCGCGCGTGCTCGACCTGTACGCCGGCTGCGGCGCACTGGGGTTGGAGGCGCTGTCGCGCGGCGCCGTGACCGCCGACTTCGTGGAGATCCACCGGCTCGCGCTCGCGGCGCTCAAGGCCAACGTCGCGGCGCTGAAGGTGCAGGACCGGACGGTCATCCATCGCATGGACGCCTTGGCGTTCGCCGAGCGGCTGCACCCAGGACAGTACGATGTGGCGTTCGCCGACCCGCCGTACGCGAGCGGCCAGGCGGCGCGGCTCGTCGCCGTGTTTCGGGTCACCCCGTTCGCCCGCATCGTTTCGATCGAGCACGCGGCGGACCAGCCGATCCCGGGCGACGACACGCGGCGTTACGGGGACAGCGCCATAACCTTCATCTACGCTCCATGACCGCTCCGCGGCCGCCCCGCATCGCCGTGTATCCCGGGTCGTTCGACCCGATCACGCGCGGGCACGAAGATCTGATCCGGCGCGCCCGGACCTTCGCGGACCGGGTGATCGTCGCGGTGGCGGTGAACCCGGCGAAGCAGCCCCTGTTCACCCTCGAGGAGCGGGTCGCGCTGATCCGCGGCGCCGTGGACGACCCGGCGGTCGACGTCCGCTCGTTCGACGGTCTGCTCGCGGCATTCGCCCGGGCCACGGGCGCCACGATCATCGTGCGCGGCCTGCGGGCCGTGAGCGACTTCGAATACGAGTTCCAGATGGCGCTCATGAACCGCAACCTGGCCCCCGGCGTCGAGACGGTCTTCCTCGTTCCCGCGTTCGACTTGACGTACTTGAGCTCGAGCCTCGTGCGCGAAGTCGCGCGCTTCGGCGGCGACGTAGCGTCGCTCGTCCACCCCGCGGTGCAGCAGGCGCTCAGGCAGAAGTTCGGCAAGTGACGTTCCGCGCGTCGGTGTACGAGCGGGCGCGGCGCGCGCGCCGCCGCATCGTGCTCCCCGAAGGCGGCGACGAGCGTGTCCGGGCCGCCGCGACGAAGCTCGAGGCCCTGGGGCTCGGGGCGGTTGAGCTCCTCGAGGGGACCGCGCCCCGCGCCCTGCTCCCTGAGATGATCCGCCTGCTCCGCACCCGCCACCCGGCTCGTTTCCCGGACGACGCTGCCGCCGCCGCGGCGCTCGAGCATCCGCTCACGCTGGGGGCCGCGCTCGTGGGGCTGGGCCGCGCGGACGTGATGGTCGGGGGCGCCACGTTTCCGAGTGGCGACACGATCCGCGCCGCCCTCTGGGCCGTGGGCACCGCGCCGGGCATCACGACCGTGAGCGGGGCGTTCTACATGGTCCGCGATGCCGCGGTCCTCACGTTCACCGATTGCGCCGTCGTGCCCGAGCCGACGCCGGAGCAGCTCGCCGACGCCGGCGTAGCGGCGGCGCGCGACCGTCGCCGCATCGTCGGGGACGAGCCGGTGGTCGCGTTCCTGTCGTACAGCACCAAGGGCAGCGCCGCGGGGCCGCGGGTGGAGCGGGTGCGCCAGGCGATCGATCTCCTCGCCCGCCGGCGACCCGACTTCCGGTTCGACGGCGAGCTGCAGACCGACGCGGCGCTCGCGACCGACGTCGCCGCCCGCAAGGCCCCCGGCTCGCCCGTGGCGGGCCGCGCCAACGTGCTCGTATTTCCCGACCTTGACAGCGGAAACATCGGATACAAACTGGTGCAACGCCTGGGCGGCTGGGAGGCGATCGGGCCGATCCTCCAGGGACTGGCGCGGCCCGTGGCCGACCTGTCGCGGGGGGCCACGGCCGATGATATTGTGGACACGGCGGCGGTCGCCGTGCTGCAGGCAGGCCCGCACGCGGAGGGGGAGGCCGAATGAGCTTCAGCCTGAAGAAGGACAAGCACGGGGTGATCGTGGTGGGGGTCGACGGGCAGTTGATCGTCGGCAACCGGCAGGAGCTCAAGCAGAAGGTGTTGGACGCCCTCGAGGGGGGCGGCCGCAAGTTCGTCATCGACTTCACGAAGACCGGCTATATCGACTCCTCCGGGCTCGGCGTGCTGGTCTCCCTGTCGAAGAAGATCCGCGAGCAGGGCGGGGACCTGCGGCTGTGCGGCCTGAACGAGGATCTGCAAACGCTGTTCGAGCTCACCAAGCTCGACACGCTCTTCGCCATCGCGCGGACCTCTGAGGAGGCGCTCGCCGCCTTCTAGCCGTGACCATGCCGCTGCGCCTCGACGTACGCCGGCGGGCGACGGGTGGCGGGTTCGTGACCGAGCTCTCGCTCGACGTGCCGAGCGATCTCGAGTACGTCGGCCCGGCGGTGGAGCTGATCGCGGAGGAGCTCCCGGGCGGGCCGCTCTCGGCCCGTCGCATCCGCTTCAATCTCCGCACCGCCCTCGCCGAAGCCCTCGCCAACGCCATCGCCTACGGCAACCGTCACGACCCCGCCCGTCTCGTGCAGGTGCGCGTCGAGGTGACCCACGAGGCGGTCCACCTCCACGTGACCGACGAGGGCGACGGCTTCAACCCCGCCGACGTGCCCGACCCCACGCGCCCCGAGCTGCTGGAGCGGGAGGACGGGCGCGGCTTGTTCGTGCTGCGCGGCCTCGTGGATCAGGTGGCGTTCAACGAGAAAGGCAATTCGGTGTGCCTGACGCTCCGGGCGGGCTGACCCGCATCGAGCGGCTGCTGCCGGCGCTCGCGCGCCTGACCGGGGCGCGCCTGCGCCTGCGCCGCACGGGGGACGCGGCGACGGCGGACGGATCGGCGCGGCTCGAACCGATTCCCGAAGCCGAGGGGGCGTGGCTCGAGATCGGGGCGGATGGGATGGGCCCGGGGCTGGCGCAGGACTTGGCCGGGATCGTGGGATCCGTCCTCTCGGCCGAGCGCGACGCCGCGCAGGTGGCTGCCGAGCTGTCCGAGCGCTACGAGGAGATCGACTTGATCTATACGATCAGTGAGATCCTCGGCCACACCATCCGGCTCGACGAGGCCGCGGACCGCATCCTCCAGGAAGTGTCGGCGGTGGTCGGGGCGCGGCGCGCCACGCTGCTCGTCCACGACCCGGAGCAGCAGGTGCTGCGCATCGTGGCCGCCCGCGGCATGAGCCCGCAGGAGGTGGAGCCGATCGAGGTGGACGATCCCTGCTCCGTCGCGGCGCGCGTGTTCCGCGAGATGCGGATCGTGAGCTACGATCCCACCGATCCGAAGGCGGTGAACCCCGGCTGCCCCGAGGGACGCAATTACCGCGGCAAGGCGTTCCTCTCCGTACCGGTGCTGTACGCCGCGCCGGGCCAACGGGGCAAGCCGATCGGCGTGATCAACCTCACGGACCGCGGCGGCGGCGACGCGTTCACCGCGGGCGACCGCAAACTGGTGGCGGCCATCGCGAACCAGATCGGCGCGGCGGTCGAGAACGCCCGGCTCGTGGCGCGCGACCTGGGCCAGCAACGCGTGCACCGCGAGCTCGAGCTGGCGCGCGACCTCCAGCACAAGCTGTTGCCGTCGCCGCTCGTGCTCGCGGCGCGCGCCGACGTCGCGGCGCGCTGCCGTCAGGCGGAGTCGGTGGGGGGAGACTTCTATAACCTGCTCAACCTGCGCGGCGACCGCATCGGCGTGATGATCGGCGACGTGACGAGCCACGGGTTCGGCGCGGCGCTGATCATGGCGCTGGTCATGGCCGCCTCTGGCATTCACGCCGAGTCGGCCGAGACGCCGGCGGAGGTGCTGCGCCGCATCGAGGAATCGCTCAAGGACGAGCTCGCGAGCACGGAGATGTTCCTCACCGTGTTCTACGCCGTGGTCGATCCCAAGGGGGGGCGCATCACCTTCGCCAACGCCGGCCACCCGCACGCGTTCCTCGTGTCCATGCGGACGGGGAAGGCCGTGCGGCTCGAAGCCACGCGCCCGCCCCTCGGCCTCGCGACCGCGGCGGGCGAAGACTCCGTGCTCACGTGGGCGCGGCGCGAGGCGGTCATCTGTCTGTTTACCGACGGCGTGGCCGAGGCGCTGGGAGCGCGCGGCGACCGCTTTGGGGAAGAGCGTGTCCTCGGCCATGTGACGCGGCTCAAGGATCGGCCGGCGCGCGAAATCCTCGAGTCGGTGCACGCCGACCTGGCCGGCTTCACGGGCGGCGCGCCCCCCACCGACGACCGCACCGTGGTCATTCTGAAGGTGTGAGGCCGGTCCGGCGGCTCGGCCAGCACTTCCTCACCGATCCGCGCATCCTGCAGCGCATCGTCGACGCGCTCGACCCCGCGCCCGACGACGTCGTGCTCGAGATCGGCCCGGGGAAGGGGAGCCTGACCGACCAGCTGCTCGCGCGCGGGCTGAGGGTGATCGCGATCGAGAAGGACCGGCGGCTCGCTGCCGAACTGGCGAGGCGAAACCCGGCGCGCGGACCCGCACGGTTCACCCTCGTACAGGGGGACGCGCTCGATCTGGACTGGCACGCCCTCCTCGACGCCCATCTCGCTGTTCCGCGTTTCAGGATCGTCGGCAACATCCCCTACGCCATCACCTCGCCGCTCATCGCGAAGGCCCTCACCCCACCGCTCCCCGAGGCCATCGTCTTTCTCGTGCAGGCCGAGGTCGCCGATCGCCTCGTCGCGGCTCCGGGGTCGCGGACCTACGGTGCGCTGTCGGTGGGAGTGCAGGCGCTGTGCGGCGTGGAGCGACTCTTCACCATTCGGGCCGGCGCCTTCACGCCACCGCCCAGGGTGCAGAGCGCGTTGGTGCGGCTGACGCCGCTCGCCCAGCCGCTCGTCGCTCCCGACGAGATCGGGGCATTTCGGACGTTCGTGACGGCGTGCTTCGCCCGCCGCCGCAAGCAGCTGCGCAACGTGCTCATGGCGGCGACGGGTCGCTCCGCCGCTCAGGTGGCCGCCGGCCTCACGGTGCTGGGGCTCGATCGCGCGGCGCGCCCGGAGGCACTCGCTCCGGCGGAATTCGTTCGCCTCTTGCGTTGGAGCGCATGATTGTGAAATAATTCACAATATGCGGAAGATCTCGGAGAGCACGGTGCGACGGCTCTCTCTGTACCTCCGGTTTCTCGAGCAGTTCGACGCCCAAGGTCAGGCCACCATCTCCTCGGCAGAGCTGGCGCGGCGCGGCGGCACCACGTCGGCCCAGGTCCGCAAGGACCTCTCCTTCTTCGGCTCGTTCGGCAAGCGCGGCCTCGGCTACTCGGTCCCTGAGCTGACGGCCCGCATCCGCGACATTCTGGGGCTGCGGCGTACCTACCGCGTCGTCCTCGTCGGCGCGGGCCGCATCGGCAGCGCCCTGATTCAGTACCCCGGTTTCCGGCAACGCGGCTTCCACGTCCGGGCCATCTACGACACCGACCCCAAGAAGATCGGGTCGGGCTGGAACGGTCTGGTGGTCAAGGACGCCCGCCAGCTCGAATCCGACCTGGCCCGGGAGCCCACCGATATCGCGATCGTCGTCACGCCCGCGGAAGCCGCGCAGGACGTGGTGGACCGGCTGGTCCGCGCCGGCGTCAAGGCGATCCTCAACTTCGCCCCGGCCCAGCTGGTCGTGCCGGCGGACGTGGTGGTGAAGTCGGTGAACATGGCGCTGGAGCTGGAAACCCTCAGTTTCGCGCTGGCGAACCGGTAGGCGCACGGCCCGTTAGATTTGCCCCATGGCCCGCGTACACGTGACGTCCGAAATCGGCCCCCTGCGGGCCGTTCTGGTCCATACCCCCGGACGCGAGCTCGTGGCGGTCACTCCCGGCAACCGCGAAGACTACCTGTACGACGACATCATCGACCTGGAGCTGGCGCAACGCGAGCACCGCCGGTTCGTCGCCGTAATGGAGCGGTTCGCGCAGGTGTACGAGGTGCGCACCCTCCTCACGGAGCTGGTGGCCCGTCCCGACGTGCGTGAATTTCTCGTGACCCGGGCGCTCGAAGTCGTGCCCTCGGACGTGCTCGCGAAGCAGCTGGCCGCGCTCAGCCCCGAAGCGCTCGTGGGACTGATGGTCGAGGGCGCGCTGGAAGAGGCGGGGCCGATCGCCCGGGCGTTGAACGAGACCGGCTACGCCCTGCCGCCGCTCCCCAACCTCTTCTTCACGCGCGACGTGGGCATCGTGATCGGCGAGCACTCGATCATCGGCTCGATGCGCTACGGCGTGCGCTGGACCGAGGAGCTGCTGATGAAGGCGCTGTTCCGCTACCACCCGTGCCTGGAGAACGCCGGCATCCTGTACGACGGGTCGGAGGAGAAGCGCAACAACTACACGCTCGAGGGGGGCGACGTGCATCCGGTCCGCCCCGACCTGCTGCTGCTGGGCTTCAGCGAGCGCTCCAGCCCGGCGGCGCTCGACCACCTGTGCGACCTCGTGTTCGAGCACTGCGGCGTGAAGGACGTGATCGTCGTCGTGCTCCCGAACGAGCGCACCGCTATCCACCTCGACATGATCTTCACCCAGCTCGACCGCGAGCTGTGCTGCGTCTATCCGCCCCACTTCGTGGGACCGGAGCGGCTCGCGGTGCTGCACCGCCGCAAGAAGTCGAAGGGCGTGAAGGAGATGCCGAACTTCTTCGCCGCCATGCAGGCCGTAGATCAGCCGCTCGAGCCCGTGTTCTGCGGCGGCTCGGACCGCTCGCTGCAGGAGCGGGAGCAATGGTCGTCGGCCTGCAACTTCGTCGCGGTGCGCCCGGGCGTTGCGGTGACCTACGCGCGCAACGAGGCGACGCTGCGCGAGCTCGAGCACGCGGGGTTCAAGACCGTCTCCGCCGTCAACCTGCTGACGGGCGAGGAGACGATCGACGAGGGCGCGCGGGCCGTGATCACGATGGACGGGAGCGAGCTGGTGCGCGGCGGCGGCGGCCCCCGCTGCATGACGCTGCCGCTCCGGCGGGATGACCTCTAGCGCGACGTCGCCCCCCCTCTCCCTCCCGATCGAGCACTGTCGCTTCGCCGTCGTGGACGTGGAAACGACCGGCGGGGCTCAGAGCGGGGGCCGAATCCTCGAGATCGCGGTCGCGATCCTCGAGCGCGGCACGGTGCACCTCGCGTTCCAAGCGCTGCTTGACCCGGGGGCGCCCATTCCGCCGTGGGTGACCCATCTCACCGGCATTACCAACGCGCAGGTCGCGGGCCGGCCGCGCTTCGCGCACGTCGCGACGGAGTTGCTGCGGGCGCTCGACGACGCCGTGTTCGTGGCGCACAGCGCCCGCTTCGACTGGCGCTTCCTCGCGGCGGAATGCGTGGCGGCGGGGATGCCGGCCCCCGGGGGAGCACCGCTCTGCACCGTCAGGCTCACCCGCCGGCTCGCTCCGGAGCTGCGCCACCGTGGGCTCGACCACGTCACGGCCGTGTTCGGGATCGAAAACCCGGCCCGCCATCGGGCCTTTGGCGACGCGCTTGCGACCGCGCACGTGCTGCGCGCCTTACTCGAGCGGGCGCGGCAGCGGGGCGTGGAGACGCTTGAGCACCTGATCGATTTGCACGACCGCCCTCGCCATCGTAGGCACGCGACCCCTGCCGTCCGTCCCGCACTCCGTACGCCGCACGCCACACCCGAATGACCCACACGACCTTCCGCGTCGGCCGCCTGACGTGCCACGCCCTCGAGGGCGGCCGCCAGGCCTTGGACGGCGGCGCGATGTTCGGGGTCGTGCCCAAGCCTCTTTGGGAGCGCCGCATCGCCCCGGACGAGCGCAACCGCATCCCCCTGGCGCTGCGCTGCCTGCTGGTGGAGCACGACGACGGCCTCGTGCTCATCGACACAGGGATCGGCAACAAGGAAAACGCCAAGTTCAAGGACATCTACGGCGTCGAAAACGAGGGCGCGGGCGGCCGCACCTGGCTCGAGGACGCGCTCGCCGGACTCGGTCACCGGCCGGAGGATGTTCGCTGGGTGATCAACACGCACCTGCACTTCGATCACGCAGGGGGGAACACCTATCGGGACGTTGTGGAGGGTGGAGGCCGGGGAGGCACAGAGGGGGCCGCCCGCGTCAGCTTTCCCCGGGCGACCTACGTGGTCCAGAAGCGGGAGCTCGAGTTCGCCCGGCACACGAACGAGCGCACCGCGGCGAGCTACCTGCCCCCCAACTTCGATCCCGTCCCGTTCCGCCTCATCGACGGGGAGGCCGAGCCGCTGCCCGGCATCCGCTGCCTGCCGACGCCGGGCCACGTTCCCTACCACCAGTCGGTGCTGGTGGAGAGCGGGGGAGAGCGGGCGTGCTTCCTCGCGGACCTGGTGCCGACGAGCGCGCACCTGCCGCTCCCCTGGATCATGGGCTACGACCTCGAGCCGCTCGTCACCCTCGAATCGCGACGGGCGCTGTACGCCCGGGCCGAGCGCGAGGGGTGGTTGCTGGTGTTCGAGCACGACCCCGAGGTGGTGGCGGGTCGATTGGCGCGGGATGCTCGGTCGTTCGGGCTTGTGGACCCTCTCCGCGCAGGCTAAACTTACCCCCCGACAATTCGGCAAGCGGGCGCCGCGCGCGCCTCACCCGCCGCCTCTTCCGAGCCGGGAGAGTGCTCTAGGGTTCCGGGCGAGTCATCAGTCATCAGGCTCCGTCTTCAGTGACTCCACTGATGACTGACTGCTGAAGACTGAGGACTCAGAGCGGATTCCAGGGCGAGCGGAGTCCGCTTTTTTCTTTCCTGTGTGGAGGAGAACACCACCTGGCGATCGAAAGCACGAACAGCAAGGCGCCCCGCATTCGGGTGAACCGGCAGATCCGGATCAGTCCCCTGCGGGTGATCGCTCCCGACGGCGCGCAGCTCGGGGTGATGACCGTCGAAGAAGCGCTGGCCGCGGCGGTGGAGCGGGGCCTCGATCTTGTCGAGGTGGCACCGCTCGCGCGACCGCCCGTCGTGAAGATCATGGACTATGGGAAGTTCAAGTTCGAGCAGGCGAAGGCGGCGCGGGCGGCGAAGAAGAAACAGCACGTCATCCACCTGAAGGAAGTGAAGTTCCGCCCGGGCATCGATGATCACGATTTCGCGTTCAAGACCCGGCATGCCCGCGAATTCCTGCAGGACGGCAACAAGGTGAAGGTGACGATGATGTACCGGGGCCGGCAGATGGCCCACATCGACCTGGGCCGCGACGTGCTCGACCGGGTCGCGAACGAGCTCAAGGACGTGGCCAAAATCGAGCAGGACCCGAAGCTCGAGGGCCGTAACATGTCGATGGTGCTAGCGCCGAAGTAGGTGTGAAGACTCGAAGTCCGTGCGGGTGGACCAACCCCGGGGCCGTGCCCCGGGGATCGCTGAGGAAACGATGCCCAAGCAAAAATCGAAGCGCGCGCTGCGCAAGCGCGTGCGGCTGACGGGAACCGGCCGGCTGCGCCGCCACCGCGCCTACAAGAGCCACATCCTGACCAAGAAGCACCCCAAGCGGAAGCGCCACCTGCGCAAGGCCGCGCTGGTGTCGCACGCCGACGAACGACGCCTCAAGCGACTGCTGATGGCGTAAGGAGCGACCCATGCCCCGCGTCAAGAGCAACGTCGCGCGCCTGAAGCGCAAGAACAAGGTGATGAAGCTCGCCAAGGGCTACTTCGGCGGGCGTTCCAAGCTGTGGAAGGCGGCCAAGGAATCGGTCGAGCGGGCGCAGAAGTACGCCTATCGCGACCGCCGCCGCAAGAAGGGCGACTTCCGGCGTCTCTGGATCACGCGCATCAACGCCGCCGCGCGGCTGCACGAGCTGTCGTACAGCCGCCTCATGAACGGGCTGCGCCGGGCGGGCGTCGAGGTCAATCGCCAGGTCCTCGCCGATCTCGCGGTGCGTGACCCGGTGGCGTTCGAGCAGCTCGCGGAGGTCGCCAAGCAGGCGCTCTGACCATGCGCGACCTCCTGGCAGCCTTGGCCGAGCTGCGGGAGCGTCTGAAGGAGATTCCGCAGGCGGACGAGCGCCGGCTCCCCGACGTGAAGACCGAGATCCTCGGTCGCAAGGCCGGCGCGCTCACCCGGATACTCGGGCAGGTACCCCAGCTCGACCCCGCCTCCCGCAAGGAGGTCGGCGGCGCGGCGAACGCGCTCAAGCGCGAGTTCGAGGCCGCGTTCGACGCCCGCGAGCGCGCGCTCAAGCACGCCGCCGCCGCCGTGAGCGGCGTTGACCTCACCCTGCCCGGCCGCGCCGCGTGGCGCGGCGGCCTGCATCTCATCACCCAGGTGGTCGACGAGATCTGCGACATCTTTCGCGAGCTCGGCTTTACGCGCGCCGTCGGTCCCGAGGCGGAAACTGAGTGGTACAACTTCGGCGCGCTCAATTTCCCGAAGGATCACCCGGCCATCGACGCGCAGGATTCGTTCTACCTGGACGGCGGATATCTGCTGCGCACCCATACCTCGCCGGTACAGGTGCGCACCATGGAGCAGTACCGGCCCCCGATCCGCGTCGTCTCGCCGGGCCAGTGCTACCGCCGCGATCCCTTCGACCCCTCGCACTCTCCGGTGTTCGAGCAGATCGAAGGGCTGGTGGTGGACGAGGGGGTCAGCTTCGTCGATCTGAAGGCAACGCTCTCGGCGTGGGCGCGCCGCTTCTTCGGGGCCGAAACCCGGACGCGGTTCTCCCCCTCCTACTTCCCGTTCACCGAGCCGTCCGCCGACATGCAGGCGACGTGCGCCGTGTGCCGGGGTGCGGGCTGCCCCACCTGCAAGCACACCGGCTGGATCGAGATTCTTGGCTCGGGGATGGTGCACCCCGCGGTGCTCGACAACTGCAAGATCGACAGCGAGCGCTACACCGGGTTCGCCTTCGGCATGGGTCCGGCCCGCATCGCGATGGCCCGGCACGGCATCCCGGACATCCGGTTGTTTTTCGAGAGCGACGTGCAGTTCCTCGCCCAGTTCGCCGACGTCGCGGGCGGTGCGCGGTGATCCTGTCGCGCCGCTGGCTCGAGGCCCTGCTGGGGCGCGTGCTCGACCCGCGCGACCTTGAGGAGCGCCTCAACCGGCTGGGGGCGCCGGTGGAGGCGATCGAGCCGCTGCACCAGGACCTGGCGGACGTGGTGGTGGCCAACGTGCTCGAGGTGAAACGGCATCCCAACGCCGATCGCCTGTCGCTCTGCCTGGTGGACGCCGGAAGCGGCGCCCCCGTCGAGGTGGTGTGCGGCGCGCCCAACGTGCAGGCGGGGAAGAAGTACCCCTACGCAGCCGCCGGTACGGTGCTCCCCGGGGGGCTCAAGCTCGAGCGCCGCAAGATCCGCGGCGTCGAATCGAACGGCATGCTGTGCTCCGCCAAGGAGCTCGGCCTCGGCGCTGATCACACCGGCATCCTCGAGCTCGACACCCCGGCGCCGCCGGGTACGCACTTCCTCGACGCCGTTCCGATCGCCGATCACCGCATCCTCATCGAGGTGACCGCCAATCGTCCCGACCTGCTGTGTCACAAGGGCGTGGCGCGCGAGCTCGCGGCGTCGCTCGGCGCGACGCTCAAGCTGCCGCCGATCCCGGGGTCTCGCGGGGCGTTTCCGTCCTCGGGGCGCCGCGTGGAGCGCCGGGACGTAGTGGACGGCGTGGAGATCCGTCTCGACGACGTGGAAGGATGTCCGCGCTACATGGCGGCCGTCATCCGCGGCGTCCGGGTGGGGCCGAGCCCCGCATGGCTCGCGGACCGCCTCGCGGCCGTCGGCCAGCGCCCGATCAACAACGTCGTGGACGCCACCAACTATATCCTGCTCGAGCTGAACCAGCCGCTCCACGCGTTCGACCTCGCCAAGCTGCGGGGGCCGGCCGTCGTGATCCGCCGCGCCGGGCCGGCCGAGAAGATCGTGACGCTCGACGGCGTCGAGCGCACGCTGGGCCCCGAGATGACCGCGATCTGCGACGCGGAGCGTCCGACCATCGTCGCGGGGGTCATGGGGAGCGCCGAGTCCGAGGTCTCGCCCTCCACCACCGACCTGGTACTCGAGTGCGCCTATTTCCAGCCGACCCGCATCCGCCGCACCCGGCGCGCGCTCGATCTATCGAGCGAATCGAGCTACCGCTTCGAGCGGGGCATCGACTTGCTGGGTATGCCGGACGCGCTGCGCCGGGCGATCGAGCTGATCGTCGCGGTCGCGGGCGGCGCGCTGCGCGAGCCGCCGCTCGACGTCTGGCCCGAGCCCGTTCAGGAGAAGACCATCTTCCTCCGCCCCGACCGGGTCTCCCACGTGCTGGGCATGCCTGTGGCCCGTGCGGAGATCGAGCGCCTGCTCACCTCGGTGGGCTTCTTCGTGGCGCCCAAGGACGGGCGGCTCGCGGTCCAAGTGCCGGGCTGGCGCCCGGACGTCGGCGGCGAGGTCGATTTCATCGAGGAGGTCGCCCGGCTCAAGGGCTACGATGCCTTCCCGGATGAGCTGCGCCCCTACCGGCCGGGGACGGTGCCCGATGCGGCCGTAGAGCGCGCCAAGGCCGGGGTGCGCGAGCAGCTGGTGCGCGGGGGCTGGTACGAAGCGCGCACCATGCCCCTCGGCCCAGCCGACGGGCCGGAGTCGGTGGCGATCCGGAACCCGATCTCGGCCGAAGAGGCGCACCTGCGCCGGCGCCTCCTGCCCGGTCTGGTGCGGCGGGTCGAGCACAATTGGGCCGGCCGCCATCGGGACATCCGGCTGTTCGAGGTCGGTACCGTCTTCGCCGCCGGGAGCGGTGCGCCCGGCGAGTGGACTTCGGTGGCCGGGGTGCTCACCGGGGCCCGCCGCCCGGCGCACTGGACGGAGGGTGCGAAAGTACCTGATATGGACATATGGGACTTGAAGCACCACTTTGAGTTAGCGGTGAAGGTCTCCGCCCCGAGCTGCGACGTGCGGCCGGCAAGCGGGGGGGTAGTGGGGTGGGAGGC
>JAEHDT010000144.1 GCA_016880225.1 Gemmatimonadota bacterium
CGGCGATCTCGCCCGCGAGCTCGAGCCGGTCGAGCCCCGCGCCGGCGAGGAGTGCCGCGTCGAGGCCGTCGCGCCCTTCCTTCACCTTCCGGACCCGTGTGGGCACGTTGCCGCGCAGCGCCACGACCTCGACGTCCGCCCGGAGGTGGCGGATCTGGGCGACGCGCCGCAGGCTCGACGTCCCGATTTTCGCCCCGGGCGCGAGCGCGGGGATGGAGATGACGCCGGGCACGCGGGTCACCAGCGCCTCCGTCGGATCGGCCCGGCTCGGCACCGCGCCAAGCGCGAGTCCGGGGGGGAGGATGGTGGGGAGATCCTTGAGGGAATGCACGGCCACGTCGATGCGCTCGTCCAGCAGGGCGTCTTCGATCTCCTTCGTGAAGAACCCCTTCCCCTCGAGCTCGTGCAACGGGCGGTCCACGTCCGCATCGCCGCGAGTCTTGATGATCTCGAGCGTCACGGCGACGCCGTGGCGCGCCAGGGCGCTCTTCACCCACTCGGCCTGCCACAGCGCGAGCCTGCTGCCGCGCGTGCCCAGCGTCAGGGCGGCCTTCACGCGGTCCTCGAGTAGTGTCGCACCAACGCCTCCACCAGACCCGCCGTGGTGTACTCGCTGGCCTCGATGGCGATCTCGAGGCCGTAGTCCCGGGCGGTGGCCGCGGTGATCGGGCCGATGACCGCGGCGCGGTAACGCCCGCACGTCGCCGCTTCGTGGCCCACGGCCTGCACGAAAGCATGGACCGTCGAGGACGAGGTGAACGTCACGATGTCGATCCGGCCGTCAAAAATCTCGCGGGCGAGCCCCGGTCCGTCGCCGAGCTCGGGCACCGTGCGATACACCGGGATGACGTCCACCGTCGCGCCGCGCGCGCGCAGACCCTCCGGGAGCGCGTCGCGGGCGGTCTCGGCCCGGGGCAGCAGCACCCGCGCCCCGCGCAGATCGCTCCGCGCCGCGAGCGCGGTGACGAGCGATTCCGCCACGTAGCCGTCGGGGAGCACGTCCACTCGGACGCCTCGGGCGGCGAGCGCGTCTCCCGTTGCCGGCCCGATAGCCGCGACGCGCGTATCGGCCAAGTCGCGAGGCGCGTGCCCCCACTCGACGAGCGCGTCGCACACGATCTGGACGGTGTTCTGGCTCGTGAACACGACCCAGGAGTAGTCCGCGACGCGGCTCAGCGCGCCGCGCAACGGCGCGAGATCGCTCAGCGGCTCGATCCGGATGGTGGGCGCGCACACGACCGCGGCGCCGAGCTCTTCGAGCGCGCGCACCAAGTCGCCCGCCTGTTCGCGCGCGCGGGTGACCGCGATGCGCCGGCCCGCGAGCGGACGGAAGGGGGGCCGCGCAGAGCCCGGCGGCCGCGGCGCGCGTGACATAGATTGTGCAATCTACAATGCTCCGCTCCCTGCGCTCCGCGCTCGTCCGCTTCACCGTGCGGCGGGCGGCCGCTTGTCAGCGAGAAGCCCCCAAACGCGCCGCGCTCTGGCTCGAGCTCGGGTGCGCGCTCACTCCCACGTTCGCGGAATCCTATCCGGCGCTGGTGCGCCTGCGGCGCGCCATCGAAGACCGCTGGGGCGCGCTCGCCGCGGCGCAGGAGGCGGCGGAGCGCTTTGCGGAGAATCCGGACGCCTGGATGCTCCTCGGGGAGGCGTTCCAGATGGTGTTTCGCCAGCAGGATGCCTTGCACGCCTTCGAGCAGGTGCTGGTGCTGGAGGAGCGTCCCGACGCCGCGCTCGCGGCCGGCGATCTGTACCGCCGGGCCGGTCGCCACGCCGAAGCGGCGGCGCGGTTCGCGCGCGCCTACGCGGCCGGGGCCGGCGCAGAAGCGCTGCGGCTCAACGCCCAGGCGCTGTTCCAGGCGGGCGACCTGAAAGCTGCCGACGAGGCGCTGCACCTCTGGGCCACCCAGGTCCCTGACGGGCTGGCCCGCCTGTCCGATGCGCGGGCCGAATTGTTCGCGGAGAAGAAGCGGGAGAGCTAGGGCTTGGTCGTCCGCCGGTACAGCGACACCGCGTAGCCGAGCAGGATCACCGCCGTCACGATGTACGCCGCTGCCGTGTAGCCGGCGTTCTGAGGTACCTCAGGCATGGTCCCCCCCCACGGTCTGCCGGGCCTCCCGCAACAGCGACACGGCGTAGCGCTGCGTCACCAGTCCCACGTACAGCAGCGTGAACACTCCCAGCGAGAACAGCCACGTCTCGAGCATGGTCCCCGGCAGGGACGGCGCCGACGGCTTGAGGATGATGGGCTGCGGGTGCAGCGTGGGAAACAGAAACACGCTCAGGTGAATGAACGGGACCAGAAACATGCCGCACACTCCCAGCACCGCCGCGTACCGGGCGCGTAGCCCCGGCTCGCGCACCGCCCCGCGCATCAGCAGATACCCCACGTACAGAAAGAACAGGAACAGAGTGGACGTGAGCCGCGCGTCCCAGGTCCACCAGGTGCCCCAGATCGGCTTGCCCCAGAGGGGACCCGTCGTCAGCACGATCGTCGCGAACACCGTCCCTACTTCCGCCGACGCCTCCGCGAAGCGGTCGAGCCGCGGATCCTTGAGGAACAGGAACAGGATGCCCGCGAGCCCCAGGAGGATCATCGCCCCTTCGGTCCAGATCGCGGCGGGGACGTGAATGTAGAAGATCTTCTGGGCCGCCCCCTGCATGCGCTCGAGCGGCGTGAACATGAGGGCGCGCACGTACACGGCGCCGAGCAGCGCCAGCGCGACCAGGGTGATCCAGCGGCCTCGTTGTGCCAGGGTCATTCGTCCACCGTGAAACGGAACAAGATGCTCGCCAGCGACACGAACACGATGTCGTACGCGGCGAGCAACTTAAGGTACCCCACCACCTCGCTCAAGGGACGCCCGCCGAACAGCCGCGCCGTGAGCTGGACCGCCCCCATCAGCGGCGGGACCAGGAACGGCAGCAGGATCACCACCAACAGCAGCTCGGCGAAGCGGGTGCGCACCACCAGCGCGCTGAACAGCGTCCCCACGGCCACGAACCCCAGCGTGGCGAGCGCGATGACCCCGACGAGCGGCGCCAGCACGTGCCATACCGGCACGTTGAAGAACAGCACGAACAGGGGCAGCCCCACGGCCTCGACCACAGCCACGAAGGCGAGATTGGCGATCAGCTTGCCCCAATAGAGACTGGTGCGGTTGAGCGGCGACACCAGCAGCCCCTCGAGCGCCTGGTTCTCGAGCTCGAGCTGAAACGCGCGGTTCAGGGCCAGCATAGCGGCGAAGGTGAACGTCACCCACAGGATGGTGGGCGCCAGGTCGATCGTGGCGACGGCCGTGGGATCGCGCCCGAAGTTGAAGACCATCAGCACCAACGCCGCGAACACCGCGGCCGATACGATCGCCGTGCGCGTGCGGAACTCGAGCAGCAGGTCCTTGCGCGCGACGGCCCACGCCTGACGCAGCAGCTCAACCATCGGTCATGGCCCGCCGGTACGCCTCCGCGATCTCCGCCGCGCCGCGCCCGCCGCGGGGCGCGAAATGCACGAACCGGCCGCGCCGCTGGAACGCCACGTGGGTCGAGAGCTCCACGCCCTCGTCTACGTTGTGTGTCGCGAGCACCAGCACCCGGCCCGCCCCCCGCAACTCCGCGAGCAACGCCCGGAACTCGGCCGCCGCCGCGAGGTCGAGGCCGGTGAACGGCTCGTCGAGGAGCAGCACGCCGGGATCGTGCATCAGGGCCTTCGCGATGGCGGCGCGCTGCACCAGGCCGCGCGACAGCGACCACACCGGTTGGTCGGAGCGATCCGTCATCGCGAGGCGCGCGAGCACCTCGCCGGCCCGGGGGCGGCGCCGCGCGGCCGGCACGCCGTACAGCGACGCCCAGAAGAGCAGGTTCTCGAGCACCGTGAGGTGTCCATACAGATGGGACTGGTGCCCGATCCACCCGATGGCACGCCGCCCGCCGTCCACGCGCGCCGTTCCCCCCTGCGGGCGGATCAGGCCCGCCAGGACCTTGAGCAGCGTGGTCTTGCCGGCGCCGTTCGGCCCGAAGATCGCGAGCGTCTGTCCCGGCGTGAGGCTGAACGACACGTCGTCGAGCGCCACCACGCGCCCGAAGGCGTGGCGCAGCCCTTCAGCCCAGAGCATCGATGCGCGCGGCGAGGTCTTCCAGATCGAACGGCTTGACGAGGTACCCCGAGTGCCCAAGGTCGAGCACGTTGATCAGCGGCTCCATGCTCACGTAGGAAGTGGTCACGATCACCGGCAGCGCCGGCCGTGACTGCCGGATTTCCTGCAGCAGGGTGATCCCGTCGGTGTCGGGGAGCCGCAGGTCCAGCACCAGCACTTCGGGAGAGAATTGATCCATCTGGCTACGGGCCTCGCTGCCGCTCGCGGCGAAGGCCACGTCGTAGCGCCCGGCGAAGAACCGCTTGTAGGTGCGCCGCAGCGCTGATTCGTCCTCGACGAACAGGACTTTGCGTCGCAGCGCGGGGCGCCCCATAGGTGAGGCCCAATATATGGGGAGCGCCCCGCTTGTCACATCTCCATATGCTCGATGCCGCGACCCTACTGGTCCTTCTCGACGTTCTCGGCAACAACCGCGGTGTACTTGGTGACCCCTTCCATGAACTGCGAGTTGCCTTCGCCGGAATTGGCTGCAACCGCCGTCCACGTCCCGTACTGGTTGTGATGCTCCGCCCAGTACCACCAGCCGGCCCGGCGCTTGGAGTCCATCTTTTCGTACGCCGTCACCAAGACCGTGAAGGCATACACGCCGTTGGTCACGACCGATGAGGCACCGACGCTGATGATCATATCGCCCGAGCATTCCCAGCTGTCGCCGGAGATGGTGTAGACCGTCCAACCCCGGGAACGAAGCACCTGTACGGCCGTTGCAGCGACGGCATCGACGCTGGTGCTGGCGTTCGACACGGCATTGTCCGTCAGACTGACCCGCACGCAGGCGGTCGGCGTGACCGCCAGATGGGCGGCGGTCAGCAGTGAAGACAGGAAACCGTTCAACATGGGTAGAGCCTCCGTTTCATGAGCGCAAACCGTCAGCGCGCGCCGCTCTCCAGCTCGAACAGGTCGTCGAGCTTGGTCAGCACCAGGAGGAACCGCAGCTCCTCGTTGGCGCCGCGCAGGCAGACCGTTAGCCGGTGTTCCGCCGCCTTCCGCTGGATCAGCATCAGGGCGCCCAGGCCCGCGCTGTCGATCTGGCGGGTGCCAGAGAGATCGATGACCAGGCGTCCGGCGCCCTCCGGGAGCTGCCCCAACAGCTCGGTGGCCGCGCGGCGGAACGCCGTGCGCGAATCGAGGCCCAGCTCCTCGGGAGCGGCCAGGACCTTCTCGCTCGGACGCGCGGACATTGTCATATGCTCCTCCACAGTCGGCTCCTGAAGTTCGCCGCCTGGAGCTAATGCGACTCCGGTGCCACTCAGCTAACCTGTGGCCCGTCAACCGCTTGTCAAAGCGGGGTGAGGCCCCTCCCGCGCTCCGCTGCCGCACTCCGAGCACTCCGGCGCAGTTTGCAAGGCCGTCCGGCCGGGAATACCTTACCGCCGTGAAAGACCGCATCGATACCCTACTCGACGAACAACGTAGTTTCGCGCCGTCCCCCGCCTTCACGAGCGCGGCCCACGTCAAAGACGACGCGCTGTACCGCCGCGCGCGCGAGGACCGCGAGGGCTATTGGGCCGACTGGGCCCGACAGCTCGACTGGTTCCGGCCATGGGACCGCGTGCTCGAGTGGAAGCCGCCGCACGCCAAGTGGTTCGTGGGCGGGAAGCTCAACGCGGCCGTGAACTGCCTCGACCGTCACGTCCGCCGCGGCCTGGGAGACAGGATCGCGCTGATCTGGGAAGGCGAGCCCGAGCCGCACGAGGTACGCAAGCTCTCCTACCGCGATCTCCACGAACTGGTGTGCCGGTTTGCGAACGTCCTCAAGGGGCTGGGCGTGGCGCGCGGCGACCGGGTCGCCATCTACCTGCCGATGGTTCCGGAGGTGGCGGTCGCGATGCTCGCGTGCGCGCGTATCGGCGCGATTCACACCGTGGTGTTCGGCGGATTCTCGGCCGAGTCGCTGCGAGACCGGATCAACGACGCCGAGGCCAAGGTGCTCGTCACGGCGGACGGCGGCTACCGGCGGGGCGCCAAGGTGCC
The DNA here is from genome assembly GCA_016880225.1 of Gemmatimonadota bacterium. GTDB lineage: Bacteria > Gemmatimonadota > Gemmatimonadetes > Gemmatimonadales > GWC2-71-9 > AG41. The sequence continues at coordinate 6,126 of JAEHDT010000144.1, forward strand.
GCTGAAGCGCAACTCGGACGAGGCGCTGGCGGGCACGGCGAGCATCCGCCACGTGGTGGTGCTGCGGCGCACCGGCGAGGCCGTGCCCATGCAACAGGGACGCGACCACTGGTGGCACGACTTGATGGCGCAGGTGTCGGCACACTGCGAGCCTGAGCAGATGGACGCCGAAGATCCCCTGTACATCCTCTACACGTCGGGCACGACCGGGAAGCCGAAGGGCATCCTCCATACCACGGGCGGCTACCTCACCCACGTGTACGCCACCACCAAGCTGGTGTTCGACCTCAAGGAGTCGGACGTGTTCTGGTGCACCGCCGACGTCGGCTGGGTCACCGGCCACTCCTACATCGTGTACGGACCGCTCGCGCTCGGCGTCACCGAGGTGATGTACGAAGGGGCCCCCGACTTCCCCGCCAAGGACCGCTTTTGGGCGCTGTGCGAGCGCCACGGTGTGACCGTGTTCTACACGGCGCCGACCGCCATCCGCGCGTTCATGAAGTGGGGACCGGAGCATCCCCAGAAGCACGACCTTTCCCGCCTGCGCCTGCTCGGCACGGTGGGCGAGCCCATCAATCCCGAGGCATGGGTGTGGTACCGGCGTCACATCGGAGGGGAGCGGTGCCCCATCGTGGACACGTGGTGGCAGACGGAGACGGGCGGCATCATGATCACGCCCCTCCCCGGCGTCACCACCTGCAAGCCTGGCTCGGGGACGATCCCCTTCCCCGGGATCGAGGCGGAGCTCTTGGACGGCGAGGGCGAGCGGGTCCCGGTTGGCGGCGGCTTCCTCGCCATCACGAGCCCCTGGCCCGGCATGCTCCGCACCATCTGGGGCGACGACGAGCGCTACAAGCAGATCTACTGGAGCAAGTGGGATAACACGTACTTCCCGGGCGACGGCGC
>JAEHDT010000145.1 GCA_016880225.1 Gemmatimonadota bacterium
ACGTCGAGGCCGCGCCGCGTGATCACCGCCTGGGTGCGGCGCTCCTCGAGTGGCGCGTCGTCGAGGAAGGCGTACGGCTTGGCGTTGATCACCTCGTGCGACAGGGGCGAGGGCTCCGTAGTGTCGCGCGCCACCAGCCGGAACCGCCCCGCTTCCATTCCCTCGAGCACGCGCTTCAGGCCGGGGAAGTCCATCGCCTCGAGCAGGCAGTCGGCGATGGTTTGCCCCACGAGCGGGTGATCGGGGATCTCGCGGTCGCCCACGAGATTCTCGGGACAGGCGAGCTGGTCGGGGAAGACCGCGGCGACCAGGTCCTCGGCGTCCATGCGCTGCAGCGGCGTCGGCACCTTCTTCCCGCCGCGCGCCCGCAGCACCGCCAGCGCCCGCGTCGCATTCCAGCGCCAGCGCGAGCCGAACATCGGCGCATCGAGCATCGCCTGCACCAGCAGGTGCTCCGCGGTTTCGGGCTTCAAGTACTGGAACACGTCCTCGAGCGGGAAGCTGTGCTGGGCCCCGAGCGACAGGACGATCGCGTCCTCGGTCGCTGCCGCCTGCAGCTCGAAGTTGAAGCTGCGGCAGAAGCGCTTGCGCAGCGCCAGCCCCCAGGCGCGGTTCAGCCGGCTCCCGAACGGTGCGTGCAGCACCAGCTGCATTCCACCCGCCTCGTCGAAGAACCGCTCCAGCACGAGGGTCTGCTGCGTCGGGATGACGCCCAGGACCTGCTGCGAGGCCGCGAGATAGTCGACCATCTGGCGCGCCGCGGCCTCGGGGAGACCGGGAATCGCCGCAATGAGCCACGCGATCGCAGCGGCGGGGGCGGGCGATAGTCGAGCGGCGATGTCCTGGCGCAGCCGCGACACTTCCTCCGACAGCTCTGCCGTGCGACCCGGCGCCTCGCCGAGCCAGAAGGGAATCGAGGGAGGCTGGCCCTGCGCGTCCACCACCCGCACCTGCCCCGATTCGATCTTCTGGATCAGATACGACCGGTTGCCCAGCTGGAAGATGTCGCCCGGCGTGCTCTCGATCGCGAAGTCCTCGCTCAGCGTGCCGACGAACGTCTCAGTCGGCTCGAGGATCACCCGGTAATCACCGATGTCGGGGATCGCCCCGCCCGACGTCAGCGCAGCGAGCCGGGCGCCGCGCCGCGCCCGCATCCGGCGGTTCACCCCGTCGTAGTGCAGGTACGCACCCCGCCGCCCGCGCCGCGTCGTGAATCCCTCGGCGAGCATCTGCACGACCGCGTCGAAGTCCTTGCGGGAGAGGTCACGGTACGGATACGCGCCCCGCACCATTTCGTACAGGGCGTCTTCCTGCCACTCGTCGCACGCCGCCGCGGCGACGATCTGCTGTGCCAGGATGTCGAGCGGATGGTCCGGGATGATCAGGCGGTCGAGCTGGCGGTCCCCCGCCGCTCGCAGCAGCGCGGCGCACTCGATCAGCTCGTCGCGCGACAGCGGGAACAACCGGCCTTTGGGGACCGCGCCGAGGTGATGCCCCGAGCGGCCCACGCGCTGCAGCATAGTGGAGATCGAGCGGGTCGAGCCGATCTGGCACACGAGATCCACGGTGCCGATGTCGATCCCCAGCTCGAGCGACGCCGTCGCCACCAGTGCCTTGAGCTTCCCCTCCTTGAGCCTGGTCTCCGCGTCCAGCCGCTTCTCCTTCGACAGGCTGCCATGGTGCGACGTCACTTGATCGGCACCGAGCCGCTCCGAGAGGTGCAGCGTCAGCCGCTCGGCGAGGCGCCGCGTGTTGACGAACACGAGCGTCGTGCGGTGCTCCGAAATCAGCTGCACCAGCCGCTCGTAGATCTCCTCCCACACCTCCACCGCCATCACCGCCTCGAGCGGCGACGACGGGATCTCGATCGCCACATCGAGCGTCCGGGCGTGCCCCGCGTCGATGATCGCGGGCAGGTCCCGGCCCGCGCCCACCAGGAAGCCTGCAATCTCCTCGATGGGCTTCTGCGTGGCCGACAGCCCGATGCGCTGCAGCCGCCGGCCGGCGAGGTGCTCGAGCCGCTCGAGAGAGAGGGCGAGGTGGCTACCCCGTTTGTCGCGCGCCACGGCGTGGATCTCGTCCACGATCACGGTGCGCACGCTCCTGAGCATGTCGCGCGCGCGCTCGGAGGTGAGGATCAGGTACAGCGACTCGGGCGTGGTGACGAGGATGTGCGGCGGCCGCCGCACCATCTCCTGGCGCTCGGCGCCCGGCGTGTCGCCGGTGCGCACCAGCGTGCGGATCTCCACGTCCGGCAGGCACGCCTGCTCGAGCGTCCCGCGGATCTCGGCGAGTGGTTCGGCGAGGTTCTTCTGGACGTCGTTCGAGAGCGCCTTGAGCGGCGAGACGTACACCACCTGCGTCTCATCCCTGAGCGTGCCGTCGAGGCCCTGGCGGAGCAGCGAATCGATCGCGGCAAGAAAGGCCGCGAACGTCTTGCCCGAGCCGGTCGGCGCGGCGATCAAGGCGTTGCGGCCAGCCTGAATCAGGGGCCAGGCCGTCCGCTGCGGCTCGGTAGGCTCGCGGAACCGCGACCCGAACCAGCGCTCGATGACCGGATGGAATTCCGACAGCGGCATGCTCGAAATATGGCGAAGATTTCCCGAAACCGAAGGGCGAGGGAATCCCTCGCCCTCAGCTATCCCAGCAACACCCCCAGCGCGACGCCGCGCGCCACCGCGATCCGCTCGATCGTCTCGCCGATCTTGTTGTTCGGAGTCGAGGCCCCCGCCGTGATCCCCACGGTCACTCGACCCGGCGGCAGCCATCGATCGCGCCGCTCCTCTCCCGTGCCGCCGACCGGTCGGTATCGGATCGTGCCGGCGTCCGGGTCGATGCAGGTCGCGTCCTCGATGTGATAGGTCGGGGTCTTCTCCTGGCAGATCGCGGCGAGGTGGGTGGTATTGCTCGAGTTGTACCCGCCGATCACCACCATGAGGTCGAGCGGCTCCGCGATCAGCTTGAGGACGGCATCCTGCCGGTCCTGAGTGGCGGAGCAGATCGTGTCGAAGGTGCGGAAGTGCTCGGAAACCACGCCTTCCCCGTACCGCCGCCCCATGCTGCTCCGCAGCTCGGCCGCGATGGCGAGCGACTCGCCCGAGAGCATGGTGGTCTGGTTCGCGACGCCCACGCGTACCAGATCGTGATCAGGGTCGAATCCCGGCGACATCTTGCCCGCGAACAGCTTGAGAAGCCCCTCCCGGTTCCCCGCTCCCTCGATGTAGCGACAGACTTCCCGCGCCTCCGCCATGTCGCGCACGACCAGGTATCGCCCCCCGGCGTACTTCGTGACCTGGCTCGCCGTGGCCTTCGTTTCCTCGTGGTGGTACTTGCCGTGGATGACGGCGGTGAAGCCATCCTTCGCGTAGGAATCGACGCGCTTCCAGACGTTCAGCACCGATCCACACGTCGTGTCGACCAGCACGCACCCGATGGCGCGCAGCCGCTCGAAGTCTTTGACCGTCACGCCGAACGCCGGCAGAATGACGACGTCGGCAGCCGTCACGGTGCCGAAATCGAACTCGCCGTCGTCCGGCCGAAGCAGGAACTCCACGCCCATGGCCTGCAGCTTCGAGTTCACGTGGGGATTGTGGATGATCTCGCCGACCAGGAAGACGCGCCGATCGGGAAACTTGGTGCGGGTCTCGTAGGCGTACTCGACGGCGCGATCCACGCCGTAGCAGAAACCGAACTCGCCGGCGAGCTTGAACGTAAGGTCGCCCACCGTGAGGACGTAGCCCTGCGCGCGGACGCGGTCCACCAGGTCGCTATGATAGTCCGCCACGAGGGCGCCTTCGATGTGCCCTCGGAGGCCGAAGCCGCGCCGGAAGTATGTCTGCTCCACGGGGTCAATCTAACCGCACGCCCCGGCCGGCGCGCACAGCGTCCATCACCCGCTGCACGGCGAGGCCGTCGTGGAACGTGGCGGGGTCTCCCGCGGCGGGCCGCCCGCCGAGCACGTCCACCAGGTCTCGCATCAGCCGCACGAGCGACCGCGCCCACATGTTGTTCGGCTGGGTCTTCTCCCTCAGATCGTCGGCGACGCTCACGTCCTCGAGCGCCGCCCCCGGCTGGCCCATCTCGAGAGTGGTCTCCCCCGTCAAGACAAGCGTGCCGCCGCTCCCCGTGACCTGTGCGAAATGTCCCGGCCCGTGTGACGCGACCGTGGAGAGCGTCACGGTGACGATCGCGCCACCGCTCATGCGCAGCACGAAGCTCGCGTAGTCGTCCGCGGTGACGGGCCGGGGGACGCGCTGCTCGTCCAAACGCTCGCCGACGAACGTCGCCGTCCGGCCGCCCACCTCGACGACGTCGCTGCCGGTCCAGAAGCGGCCCAGGTCGATCAAGTGCGAGCCGACGGCGCCGAGGATGCCGCCGCCCCTCGCCGCGTCGTACCACCAGCTCCACGGCGCGTCGAATGCCTGCGGCCGGCCGTCGCCCCGCAGGTATGGCTTGAGCAGGAGCTCGATGTGCAGCACCGACCCGATCGCTCCCGCCCGGATCAGGTCGCGCACCCGGCGTCGGTTCGGCTCGTAGCGGAGCTCGTGGTCGATGCGCGCGAGCCCGGAGCTCCGCTCCGCCGCCTCGAGCATCCGTTCCGCCTCCCGCGCCGTGAGCGCCATCGGCTTCTCGCACAGCACGTGCTTTCCCGCCTCGAGCGCGGCGATCGCGTGGCGCGCGTGGGCGTCGGGCGTCGACGACACGATGACCAGGTCGACCTCCGACGAGTGGGCGAGCGCCTCCCCGCTTCCGAAGGCGTGGGGCACGGCGAACTCGCGCGCCACGGCCTGGGCCCGCTCGAGATTGCCGCTCGCGACCGCCGTGACGGTGGCTCCCGGCACGAGGCCCAACGCCGGCAGCTGGACCCGGCGCGCGAAGCCCGTGCCGATCAGGCCGACCCGGAGCGTCACGGCCGGGGCGTGCAGGAGACGGTATCCGCCCCGAGCGGCACCGTGTCGAACGTCGCCGCGAGCGAAATGCGGCCGGCCGCCCCCTCGAGTGCCGTACCGCTGGCCCCGACGGTCAGGGCGCCACCGGCGCGGGCGACGACGACGGTGCCGCTGTCCAACGTCGCCCCGTACGCCACATCGCCCAGCATGAACCGGACCCCGACCGTGCCGCCGCGTGGAGACACGGTATCCCCGCGCTGCAGCAGCGGCCATGGGCCGGCCGCGACCGAATCCGGCGCGCGCAGCCACACCACCACGCCGTTGCCCCCGGTCGCCCCCCGGAGCAGCACGCCGCCGGCAGGGCAGCGGTTGGCCCGGGCCGGCGCCGTGAACCGGACGGTATCCTTCGGCGGGCGGGTGACGAGGGCGCGCACCCGGCCACCCGGCCGCGGGGCGCTCTCGCACGCCGCGGCCAGCGCGAGCGCCGCCAGTGCGATGGGTCTCAGGGCTCTGCCGCCGGGGGAGACGGGTGAGACGGAGGGGCCGATACGCCCAACAGCGCGCGCGCCGCGGCGGTCGGGAGCGTGTGCGGAGCCAGTGCCTCGATGAGCCCGGCCGGGAGGGGCTGGGGCCTCAGGCGCTTGCGGTCCACGCACACGAGGACCATCCACCCGGCGGCGCCCAAGGCGGGCGAGCCGTCGCGCAGCACGTCGAAGTTGAGCGTCATCGACTTCGTGCCGACGCGGCCTACGTACGCCGCCACGCGCAGGCGGTCGTCGAGCCGCGCGGGCCAGTAGAACTCGCTGTGCACGGCTTTCCGGGGCAGAAAGATGTCGTAGCGGTCGAACACCTGCGCGTACGCGAGGCCGCAGGCCCGGAACAGCTCCGTCTCCGCGATCTCGAAGAAGCGGACGTAGGACCCGTAGAAGATGATCCCGGCAAAGTCCACGTCGGACCAGCGGACGTACTCTTGGATGATGTACGGCGTGGCGGGCATGGCTTCCCGAACGGTGGGTTGGGAAGCTACCGGACGCAAAACGCCGCCGCCAGGATGCGGCGGCGGCTAGCCGCGCGTTACCGACCCCTGCCCGCTATGCCCGTTGGGCCGCAAACCATAGGCGCGCAGGCGGCGCCACAGCGTGGTGCGGCTGATGCCGAGCCGCCGAGCGGTCTCGGCGAGCTTGCCGTGGGTCACTTCGAGCGTGTCGAGGATCGCCTGCCGCTCCCGCTCGGCCAGAGTGCGCGCGGAGTCGCCGTCCGGCAGGAACACCACCTCGCCGAGCTCCATTGCACCCTGCCTCAGGGTACGGGCCCGGCCGCCGAAAGCGACGAGCCGCTCGCGCAGCCTCTCTCCCCGGCCGCCGTCCGCCCCGAGGGCGTCGATGACGCGGCGGGCGCGCTGGTTCGCGTACAGCACCCTGCCGTACGGGTCGAACACCACCACCCCATCGCTGACCGTCTCCATCACGGCCTGGCCGAGCGGGGCGAAAGCGAATTGGGTTGGGGGACCGGGGCTCTTGTCTCTCGCTGCCATACGTCCTTGCATAGCCGAATTCCCGGGTCAAAGTTCCAC
>JAEHDT010000146.1 GCA_016880225.1 Gemmatimonadota bacterium
CCGGCGCCCGCGTCGCGACCGGCGTCCAGCGCTCGCGCACTACGCCGAGCAACGGCACGCCCCGCTCGAGCGCCGCCGTGATGCCCTGGCCGATCGACGACTCCGGCTCGTAGCCGTCGGGCGACAGCACGATCAAGCCGTCCGGCACGGTCGAGAGCCGCGCCAGCGCGCCGGCGGAGAGATAGAGGAGCAGCACCGCGCCTTCAACGCGGAAGCCGCCGTGTAGCTTCTTCCACCGCGGATTCGCGAACAGATCGCCCGGGTGGGCCGTCGCCGCGCCCGCGGCGATGAAGAACACGCGGTCCACCTGGTGCGCCGCCTTGGTCAGCGACACATCGTACTCGAACGCGTCCACGATCCCCTCGGTGGGCGAGAGGCCCACCGTCTCGTGCAGCGCGGGCTGCTCGAGCCACAAGTCCACCAGCGCCACGCGGCGGTCGCCCTGCGCGGCGGCGCGGGCCACGTCCCACGCCGCGCCGGCCGCCCACTTCAGGTCTCCCGTCGCCGGGACCAGGGCCACCAGGGCCTGTTCGGCGACCAGGGACGGCACCAATGCGTCGAGGCGCGAGCGCGGCAGCGGGCGGACGGTCACGGCGTCGGCTGGTAGATCCAGAAGGGACGGCCGAGCTTGCGACCGATCGCTTCGGCCTGGGCGCGCGTGGGGTAGGGACCGAGCACCACGCGGTAGCCATCGTCGGGATTGGCCGGCTCGAGCACGCGCGCCGCCAGCCCCGCCCGCGTGAGCTGCTGCGCCATCTCCGACGACCATGCCTCGTTCTGCGACGTCGACACCTGCACGTACATCGGGCCCTCCGGGCCCGCCGTGTCGGCCGACTGCGCGGCCGGCGCATCCGCGTCGGCGAAGGCGCCGCGATAGCCGCCCCGCGGCCGCCACGACGTAAGCACCCAGAGGTCGGCGGCGCCTCCCTTGGCGCGCCCCGCCTCGATCAGCGAGTCGGCGCGGTAGGCGACGACGTCGTCTCCCTGGCGCACCAGCAGGGCGCCGTCCGGGGCGATAGCCGGCAGATCACCGCGCCACGCCGAAGGCACGGATCCGACTAGTCGCTTCACCGGGAGGTCCACCACCCACACCGAATCCCCGGCAGCTGGCTTGGCGATCAGAAACCGGCCGAGGGGGTCGAGCCGGATCGCCGCCGCGGGCAGCGGCAGGGCGATGCCGTCGATCTCTTCACGGTCGTACCGGTCGATGGTCGCGAGCCCCGGCTCGGTGCGCCGTGCAACGTAGATGCGGTGGCCCGAGGGCGAGAACACGAGGGCGCGCGGGTGGTCGGACAGCTGGACGAACGCCGGCTCGCGCCGGCCCAGAGGGTCCATCAAGACCACGCCCGAGTCGGCGGCGACGCCGACCAGGTCTCCCCACCGCGTCGCCGCGACGTCGCTGCCGCTCGGCAGCGGCCGGCTCGTGGCCGGCTGATCGGCGGCGGCGGTCACGAGGCTCGGCGGGTCGGCGACGATGAGCCGCTGGTCGGCGGCGGCGAAGAGCTGTTGGGGGACGACCGGTAGCGGTTGCGGCCACGCGACCCGCACCCGCCGTGCCACCGACACGACACGCCCCTTCGCGTCGACCGCGTACACCGTGCCGTCGGGCCCGAGCGCGGCCTGCTCGACGCCCGTGGCCACCGTGTCAACGCGCGCGCTCCCCAGGTCCAGACCCAGCACGTCGTGCCTCGGGGGGGTGGCTTTCTTGGCCTTCTTGGCGGCCGTGTCCTTCCCGACGGCCATCACGTAGAGGAACTCCGCCTCGGCGTCGAGCCCGATCACCCGCACCACCGGAGGCAACGTGCCCCGGACGACGGCCGGGACCTCGGCCATCCCCGGAAGCCGGTACACCCGGGGAATGCCGCCCTTGGCGGGGATGCGGATGGCGACGCCGCCGGTGCGTGCGGCGCCGGCGGCGGCTTTGCTAACCGATTGTGTGACGACTGGTTGCGACGATGGCGCCGCTGGCGCTTTGGACCGGCAGCCCACGAGCGCCAGGCTGGCGAGGAGGAGGTGCGATGCGCGGGTACGCAAATGGCCTCGCCGCAAGATAGGCAACCGGCGAGGCCATGACAAGTGTTTTAGCGGTACGGAGTTAGAACGTCGGGCCGAGGCTCACCGTCCAGTACGCGTTGTCGTGCGGCCGGGACAGCGGCTTGGTGTAGTCGAACCGTAGCACCACGAAACCCAGGAAGTTCATGCGGATCGAGCCGCCCCAGCTGCGCAACGGCACGCGGACGTTCTCCGGGGAGTCGTTCGCGTCCCGCTTCCATTTGATGATCGAGTTCGAGTTCCAGGCGAGCCCGGCGTCATAGAACAGGGCGCCCTCGATCGGAGGCAGGCCCACGGGGAGGAACCCGAGCACGAGGCTCCGTGTGAGCGGGAACCGCAGCTCGGCGTTCACGGCCGTGATCTTCGAGCCGATGAGCTGATCGAGCTCGGGGCACCCGGTCTGCCCGGTCGTGCTGGTGGACCCGCTGAGACACTCGTGGTTGATGAGCGAGCCCGCCGTGTAGCCCCGGATCAGGTCCGTGTTCCCGAGGAACTGGGGGAACAGGTCCGCGTCCCGCCCGTAGCGACCGAAGAACACGCCGCGCAGCGCCAGCGTGAAGGGACGGGCGAAGAAGTAGCGGCGCCAATCGACCAGCCCGGCGGTGAAGCGCCACGCGCCGAAGCTCGGCGACGCCTCGAGGCGCCAGCGGGAGCCCGCGAACGGGCCGACCCACCCGAACAACGAGTTGTCGTGGACCAGGGCGAGCTGCGGCCCGTAGTAGCTGACCGACGGTCCGTGCACGGTCACGGGGTCCGCGATGCCGAGCACGTTGCCGAACTGATCGACCAGGTAGTCCTGCTGCAAAATGGCCTGGCTGATGTTCGAGAAGTGAGCCCCGAACTCCACACGCGTGAAGCGGCTGAACGGATAGAAGCTCTGCGCGAACACGTCGCGGATCACAAACCGCTCCAGCTGCGGCGTGAGGATGGCGGTGCTGCCGCTCGGATCAGCGGGGTTCGGCCGGATGGTCGTCGGCAGGTAGAAGTACAGCGGCTGCTGCGACCCGCCGAGCGCCCAGTTGAAGCGGTGCGACTGATTGATATACGCGGCGAGCACCTGCGCTTCCGCCAGGCGGCCGTTGATCGATCCCGAGAAGACCATCGTATGGTTGCCCAGGATGTCGGACAGCGAGATGGCCGTGCCGCCGAAGAAGCCGCGCCCAAAGTTGTCGCGCTCGTACCCGATAGTGGGGCGCGCGACGTAGTCCGGCGTGAATCGCGTGTGGTATGCCTTGAAGGTGAACTCGCTCGTGTCCGGCAACGCGGGCGACGAGTCGATCAGACTCTTGACCGACAGGGTGGCCGGGGCGCTGGAGTCGGGCGTCTGGGGCGCGGCGCCTGACGAGCGGAATCCCGTGGGGGAGCGGTACACCGACGCCCCGGCGCGCGGGTCGGGAGCGGCGGCCGCGACCGCGGGGGCCGCGGCGACGGGGCCGGCGATGGCGCGGCGTCCGGCCGCCAGGAGCGACGTCACCTCGGGTGCCGGAGGAGCCTGGTAGGGCTGGCGCTTGAGGGAGCGGGGGTTGTCCACCGCGTAGACGTTGTACTCGCCGTCTTCGTAATAGGCGAAGGCCAGCCGGTCCGCTTCATGGGCCCACGAGAGGCTGGGCGAGAGCGGGGTGATGCCCGAGACCCCGGTGTACACGTCGGTCAGCTGGTAGATCTTGGCGTCGGACAGATCGTACAAGAAGATGTTGCTGATGCCGTTACGGTCGGAGACGAATGCGAGCGACCGGCCGTCGGGCGCCCAGGCCGGATCGATGTTCTTGCCCTGGTCCATGTGATCCAGGATGTCGATCGTGCCGTTGTCGAGGTGAAACAGCGCGATCCGCATGCGGCCGAACTTGAGGAGGTCGAAGTCGGTCGCGGGGCCGCGATCGGTGGCGAACGCGATCGTCTTTCCGTCGGGGGCCCACGAGGGCTGCAGGTCCGCGTACTTGTCCTTGGTCAGGCGGTGGAGGTTCGAGCCGTCGGCGTTCACCACGAACAAGTCCGAAATCCCGCCGTCGTACCCCGTGAACGCCAACTGCTTGCCGTCGGGCGACCAGGACGGGGTCGTGAGGCCGTTCAGCGGGATGCGGATGCGCCGCACTTCCTCGTCTTTCCTCACGTCGAGAATGACGAGGTCGTCGCGGTCCTTGCGCTTCGCGGCGATGGCGAAGTACCGACCGTCCGGCGAGAACGCGCCGGCGGAGTTGATGAACCGCAGGCTCTCGTAGTTGGAGTTCAGCGTGGACTTCACCAGGCGGCGCTTCACCTTGCCGGTTTCCGCGTCGGCGAGGTAGAGATCCACGAAGAACGAGTTCTTCTCGCTGAAGTACGCGATCTCGTGCCCGTCGGGGCTGAGCGCGGGCGCGAGATGCAACGTTCCTTCCGAGCGCTTCTCGGTGAGCAGCGGCTGGGCGATGCGCCGCGCCCGGTAATGGTCGGCGAGCTGCGGCAGATACGTGGTTTGTACGGCGTCGCGCCATTCGCTCATGAGGTCGTCGAGCGTGATCCCGACCGTACGCTTGAACGCGCCCTCAACCCCGCCCGAGACAGACGCCTGCAGAATCTGGCCGACCGCTTCATCCCCCCACTTCTCCCCGATGTACGCCCAGATCGCGTGCCCGAAGTAATAGGGGAAGACGCGGTCGTAGGTGAGATCGTCGAGTGTCGGAAGGTGGCCCTCGAGCGACGCATCACGCAGCCACATCGAGGTGTGCGCGTCGATCGGCCCGACCGAGAGGTACTCGGCCATTCCTTCTATGAACCAGAGCGGCGGGTTGACGTTGACCAGGGTCTGCACGCCGGCGCCGATGCGGCCGCGACTGTACACGTCGTACTGGAATTGGTGCACCATCTCATGCCCGATGACGTGCTCCAGCTCGGCGTACGAGCCGGTGAACGGCAGCAGCATCCGGTGCTTCAGAAACTCCGTGACCCCCCCGAGACCCTCTCCTGTCGCATCGAGAACGTTGGTCTGCTGAAAGTCCGACTGCGACGCGTACAGGATGATCGGCTTTCGGCCCTGGAACTGGTGACTCAGGATGCGCGACAGCCGCGCGTACCACCGCTCCGCGATGCGCGCGGCGTCGAGCGCCGCGCTGCGCTCCGCGGGATAGTAGTAGATGTCAAAGTGCTCGGTCTGGATGATCCGGAAGTCGAAGGACTGGTACTGAACCTTGTTCTGACCGAAGTACTGCGCCACGAGCGGCCGCGCGCCGAACAGCACGAGCGCCGCCGCCATCCCGGCAAACCGTCGCATGACCGTCATCCTTTCGACCCGCCCTCCGAGGATCCCACTGCCAGCACCGGCGCGTCGCCCCACAGGCGCTCGAGTTGGTAGAACTCCCGCAATTCCGGATGAAAGATGTGCACCACGAAGTCGACGTAGTCCAGCAGCACCCATCGTCCCTGTGCGAGCCCTTCGACATGGTGCGGCTCGATGCCGCGGGGTGCCAGCGCGGCCATCAGATGTTCCGCCATGCCCCGCACGTGCGTGTCCGACGTGCCCGACACGATCACGAAATAGTCCGCGGCGGCCGTCAGCCCCCGCAGATCGAGCACGATCGGGTCGATCGCCTTGCGGTCGGCCAACGCCGCCGTCACGAGTCGCAGCGCCGCTTCCGCTTCCGCGCCCGCCCGGCGCGCCGGGCGGGCGCTGCGCCTGCTAGTCATAGCGTTTGGATCATCCGTTTGTTCCGTCCTCGATCTGGTAGAAGACCCCCCACGCGCCGATCCCGGCGTGCGCCGCGATCACCGGCGTGATCGGCGCGGTCACGCACTGCCGCGGGTGGTACCGGGCCACCAGCTCGGCGGCGAGGTCGTCGGCGAACGCCGGGAGATCGGCGTGCACCACCCCCAGGCGCAGCGCCCGCGGCCGCCCCGCGAGCGCCCCGTCGAGACGTTCCAGCAAGCGCCGCCGCGCCGCGGCCGGCCCGCGGCTCCTGGCTACCGGGTGCACCGTGCCGTCGGCCGTTATGGCCATGATCGGCTTGATGTTGAGCTTGGTGCCGAGCCACGCCTGGACGCGGCCGACCCGCCCGGAGCGGAGCAGCCGCTCGAGGTTTTCCACCGTGAACAGCCCGCCCGACCGGTCGCGCACGCGCGCGAGCTCGCGCGCGATGTCCTGGGCCGCCCACCCGCGGGCGGCCAGCTCCGAGCCCAGCAGCACCAACAGGCCCTCACCCAGGCTCGCCGACCGACTGTCTACGACGGTGATGCGGCGTCGCTCGGGGTCGAGCCGCCGGGCCGCGGCCTCGGCGCTCGCGTGCGTGCCCGAGAGCCGGCTCGACACCACCACGACGATGACGTGCTCACCCTGCCGTAGAGCGTCGTCGTAAGCTTCCGCGAAGGCCTGCGGGGTGGGCTGGGACGTGCTCGCATCCGAGCCGGCGCGCAGCCGCTCGAAGAATTCCGCCGGCGAGAGCTCGAGCCGGTCGAGGTATACCCGATCCTGCAGGATCAGTTGGGTGGGCACGAGACCGATGCCGTGCTCGACCACCAGGGCGTCGGGCAGGTCGCACGCCGTGTCGGCCACGAGCACGACCGCGCGCTTGGTCCGGAGCGCGCGGTGCTGGGCCCGCACGTCCTCGGCCTTGGTGGTCTCGACGCTTCCCCACGTGCCGCCCAGCGCGAACACGGCATCCGGCGTGTCGGTGTGCACGTGCGCCTTGAGGAGGTCGCCGCTCTTCAAGACGACGATCGACCCGCCCAACGGGCGCAGCGCCCGGCGCACCTCCGCGCCGTCGGGCAGGGCCGGCCCGCGCACCAGCAGCTCGGTGCAGAACCGGAAATCGCGCTCGGCCGTGACTTCGGCGGCGGCCGCGGCATCGGGCGCCACACGCTCCACCGCGCCCTGCGCCACCTGGCCCTCTTCGATGAGTCGTTTGACGCCGTCCAGGAAGCGGACGAAGCCCTTCGCGCCGGCGTCCACCACGCCCGCGGCTTTGAGCGCGGCGAGTAGCTCCGGCGTGCGCGCCAGGGCGCGCTGGGCGCGTTCCACGAGGCGTCGCATGAAGACCCGCAGGTCGGATTCGTTCCGGGCCCGGTCGGCCTCGTCCGCCGCCTCGCGCGCGACGGTGAGGATGGTCCCCTCGACGGGCTCGTCGAGCGAGCCTTGCAGACGCTCGAATCCGGCGGCGACGGCCCGGGCGAGGTCGCGGGCCGTGGCCCTGGTGCGCTCGCCCAAGCCGTCCCGCAGGCCGAGCAGGAACTGCGACAGGAGCATGCCGGAGTTGCCGCGGGCGCCGCGCACGCTCGCCTGCGCCACGGCATCGGTGACGGCGGGGAGGGGGGCGTCGCCGAGGGTGCGCAGCGCCTGCGCCACCTCGTGCAGCGTGAGGCTGAGGTTCGTGCCGGTGTCGCCGTCCGGAACGGGAAAGACGTTGAGCCGGTTCAGGTCGTCGCGGCCGGCGGCCACCCAATCGGCCGCCGCCAGGAGGGAGCGACGCAACCGGGGTCCGTCGACGTACGCGATGCCGATGCGCGAGGTCACTCGCGAGCCGCTATTCCTTGACGACGCTCACCTGAATTTCCGGGCGCACGTCCGGGTGCAGCTTGATCCCGACCCGGAACTCGCCCAGCTCGCGGATCGGCTCGGGGAGATCCACCTTGCGCTTATCCACGTGGATGCCGAGCTCCTCGAGCTTGCGCTGGATGTCGCTCGCGGTGACCGAGCCGTACAGCTTCTCCTCCTCGCCCACCTTCACGGCGAAGCTCAGACGGACGTCGGCGAGGCGGGTTGCCTCGGTCTCGGCGGCGCCCTTCTCGGCGGCACGCTGCCGCGCGATCCGCGCCGCCTCGAAGGCGATCTTCTTCTTGTTCGCCTCAGTGGCCGGATAGGCGAGCCCCTTGGGTAGCAGATAGTTGCGCGCGTAGCCGTCCTTCACCTTCACCACGTCACCCGCCGCCCCGAGGTGCTGGACGGCCTCCCGCAGGATCACTTCCATGGTCCTTGATCTCCTCGACGGTTCAAGACGGTGCCGCGGCCGCGCCCAGCGGCGCGCGGGCGACCAGCGCATGCCCTCGCCACGCGAGCGCGAGTCCGGCGAGCGTCGCGAGCAACAGCCACACGACCCAGCCCGCGGCGACGAGCCGCACCGCAGGCTCGAACGCCGGATAGAGCGCGGGCGCGACTTCGACGGCGTACCGCACGGAGCGGCTCGCGTCGCGCGTCGCCTCCCATTGCACTTCCTGCCACACGCCTGGCCCCGCGGCAGCGGGGGCGAGCACGGCCACCGCCGCCGCGGCGTAGAGGCACGCCCGCAGCGCCAGGACCCGGAACGGGCCCGGGCGGAGCTTGGCGGTCGCTGCGAACGCCACGCTCACGAGCACGATCCACGCCCGGCTCACGCCGTCCAACACTCCTCGCTGCGGCAGGAGCAGCAGCGCGGTGCCGACGCCGCCCGCCAGCGCCGCGGCCAGCCACTCGCGCCAGGACCCCGGACGCGCCGCGACGAGAAGAGCGGCAAACGGCAGAGCCATGAGGCTCACCGGCGCCAGGGCGGCGAACAGCAAGACGGCGACCGCCAGGCGCCACCGTGTCAGCCGACGTACCCCTTGATATAGGGGAGCAGCGCGAGCTGGCGCGCCCGCTTGATCGCCGTGGCGAGCTGGCGCTGATGGCGCGCGCACATCCCCGACAGCCGACTCGGCAGAATCTTGCCGCGCTCGGTGAGAAACCGGCCGAGCGTGCGATCGTCCTTGTAGTCGAGCACCCGCACACCGGACTCGCACACCGGGCAGGTCTTGGCAGGCCGCCTCATACTTCGTCCTCCTCGATCTCGTCCACCACCTCGGCGGCGATCACGGCGGGAGCGGCCTCGGGCTTGGCGGGCAGCCCTTCCGACACGACCACCAGGAACCGCACGACGCTCTCGTCGAGCTTTACCGCCCGCTCGTATTCGGGGAGCAGGTCGGCCGCGGCTTCGAACTGCGCGACCGCATAGTAGCCGGTGTCCTTCTTCTTGATCGGGAACGCGAGCGTACGCTTCCCCCAGTGGGCCACATTCGTGATCGAGCCCTTTCCGTCTTTGGTGAGCAGCCCGTGGAACCGCTCGAGCTTCTCGGTGATCGCGGGTTCTTCCAGCGCTGGGTCGAAGATGTAGACGGTCTCGTAGCGACGAGCCATGCCACCTCCCTTTGGTCGTAGGCGACCCGGCGCAGGTGCGGCGCCGGGTAGGGGATTTGTGAGGGCGGAAAGATAGACGCGCCCCCGGCGGGGCGGTAGAGGGCCGCAGCGCGCGACCGAGTTCGCGCGTACGCTCTGCCGGAGGTGTCCTCATGACCACGAGATGGCTCGCGCTTGCGGTACTCGCCGCGGCGGCTCCGCTCGCCGCCCAGGACTCGGCGTTCCACGCCATGCAGCAGCGCGGCCACGCCGCCATGGGCGTCGACCAGTACACGTCCTACCACCAGTTCGACGATCTGCCGGACGGCGGCCGGATCGCGCTGCAGCGCGATTTGGCCGATGCCGCCGGCGTCGCGACGATCCGCGCGCACCTGCGGCACATCGCGGCAGCCTTCGCGCAGGGCGACTTCGCGCTCCCGGGCTTCGTGCACGCGACGGACGTGCCCGGCACCGGCGTCATGGCGGCGCAGCGCGCGGCGATCCGTTACGAGTTCCACGCACTCCCGGGCGGCGGTGAGGTGCGTATCACGACCCGGAACCCGCAGGCCTTGAGCGCCGTTCACCAATTCCTCGCATTCCAACGGAGCGAGCACCGCGTCGCGAGTCCGCACGCGCACTGATGCACGAGCGGCGTGCAAAACGCCCCGCCTTGGTGCCTGCCGTCGCCGCGACGTGACGTACGTCACGCTATCGAGCGCGGGGGTCAGTCATCCTTAGCGAGAGTGCCCTGGCACCCGTCTTGCGCTTTCTGGACGCGCCGGGATCTCGGTTCGGGCGAGTTCGAATGGAAGGGGAGGGCGGATGCAGGCTGCGGGCGTTTGGCTGCTCGGGCGCGCGACACGCGCCACGCTGGCGGGGGCGGGGCTGATGGCCCTGCTCGCGCTGCAGCCGGAGTCCGCTCGCCTCGTGGCCGTGACGCGCGGCACCTCGCACGCCCGCGCGCTCGTCCTGTCCGACCAGGCGCGGCGCTTTCTCGCCCTGCAGTACCGCTCGTACGGCACGGACTTCATGGGCTGCATGATCGGCGAACTCCACGGGAACGCGGTGATCGTCCAGCGCATCGCTCCCGCCGACGTGGCGCCGGCCCAGTCCACCCAGACGCGCGTCGTGCCGGAGCGGACCTGCGAGGACGCGGGCTGGACGGGCACGGTGGGGATGATCCATAGTCATCCCGACGCGCAGCGCTGCTGGTACTACTTCCCGGGAACCCGCGTGGCGAGCTCCGACGCCCAGTCGTTCGGCCGCCAGCCGTACCCGGTAGATGCCATCATGTGCGGGGATCGCGTCGTGTGGGTCAGCCGCGACATGGTGCAGCAGGAGGTGCCGTTGGCTCCCCAGAGCGCGCATCCGGCGCAGCGCAGCCTGCCGCGCGGCAACCGGGTGCACGCCGGATCGGGGACGCCGGAAGGGAAAGACTAGAGACGGGCTGCAGGGGACGTGGTGTGGCGCCCGCGCCATGATGGTCGGAGCGCCGCGGCGCGTCAGCGTGCGGCACCATTCCAGCGTACATATTGGTAGTCATGAAGCGCGCCGCGTTGACCTGCCTGCTTGTGCTCGGGAGCGTGGCTCCTGCACCGGCGCTCGCCCAGCAGGACACTACCGCGCGGATCGTGGGCACGGTCCGCTCCTCCGTCAACGGCTTGCCGATCGCCGGCGTGATGGTCGCCGTGCGAGGCGCCCGCGTGTTCGGCGTGAGCGATTCCGCCGGATCGTTCGTGCTCGCCGGCGTGCACGCCGGGCCGCAAACCGTCCGGATCCTCTACCGCGACAGCCTTTCCTTCGACCAGGAGGTGAAGCTCAAGCGTGGGAAGACCCTGACCCTGTCGGTGCTGCTCGACATTGATGCCGTCGAGCTGACCCCGATCGTCGTGGAGGCGCGGAGCCTGCGCGCCGAGCGCACGCTCGCGGCGTTCTACGACCGGAAGCGCTGGGGGTTCGGGCGGTTCTACACGCTGGCCGACCTCGAGCGCCGGCCATCGCTCTCGACGCGCACGCTGCTCGGTGAGTCGGGGATCATGCTGTCCTGCCGGGCGTGGTCCTGCCTGCCACTGGCCTTGAGCGGCGGGCGTGCGTGCGCGTTGTCGGTGTTCCTCGACGGGACCAGACTGCCGGCCGAATTCCTCGATGACATCCGAGTCGACGAGCTCGCGGGGGTGGAAGTCTACAAGCACTCCCTCGACGTGCCCTGGGAGTTCCGCACCGGCTTCGGGGACGGGTGCGGCGCCATCGTGATGTGGAGTCGCCGCTAGACGTTGAAGCGGAACAGCAAAATGTCGCCGTCCTTGACCACGTAGTCCCGGCCTTCGCTCCGCACCAGTCCCTGCTCCCGCGCCGCCTTGTAGGACCCGACGCGCACGAAGTCGTCGTACGCCACGGTCTCGGCGCGGATGAACCCGCGCTGGAAGTCGGAGTGAATCTCTCCCGCAGCGTCGAACGCCGTCCCACCCCGGTGCATCGTCCAGGCGCGCACCTCGTTCTCCCCCACGGTGAAGAACGTCTGCAGGCCGAGCAGGCGATAGCCGGCGTGGATCAGGCGGTCGAGCCCCGGCTCGGTCACGCCGGCGCTCGCGAGATACTCCTTCCGCTCGTTCCCTGACAGCTCGCCCAGCTCCGCTTCGAACTTGGCGGAGAAGGGGACGATCTCCGCCTCTTCGTGGTGGGCCTGCACCGCGCTCGAGAGCTTCGCGATCCGCTGCCCCCCGCCCGAGGCGAGATCGTCCTCGTTGACGTTGGCGGCGTACAGGATCGGCTTCGCGGTGAGGAGGCCGAGCCGGCGCAGGAATTTCACCGCGTCCTCGCCCTCGCCCGCTTCGCGGGCGCCCCGGCCGCGGTCGAGCTCGGCGATGACGCGCTCCAGCGCCACCAGCTCGGCCTGGGCTTCCTTGTCGCCCGCGCGGGCGGTCTTGCGGGTCTTCTCGAGCCGCCGTTCCACCACCGCCAGGTCGGCGAGCGCCAGCTCGCTCGTGATCACGTCGTGATCGCGCACCGGATCCACGGGCCCCATGACGTGCACGACGTCGGGATCGTCGAAGCAGCGGATCACGTGGACGATCGCGTCCACCTCGCGGATATGCGACAGGAACTGATTGCCGAGCCCCTCACCCTGCGACGCCCCTTTCACCAGTCCGGCGATGTCCACGAACTCGACCACCGCCGGGATCTTCTTCTTGGGGCGCACGAGTTCGTTCAGCCGCTCGAGCCGCTGGTCGGGCACCTCGACCACGCCCACGTTGGGCTCGACGGTGCAGAACGGGTAGTTCTCCGCCGCGGCGGCTTTGGACGACGTGAGGGCGTTGAAGAGCGTGGACTTCCCCACGTTCGGGAGCCCGACGATGCCGAGGCGCAGCACTTAGCGGGCGCCCTCCTTCACCCACGTTGTCACGACGTCCAGCATTTGCGGCATGAGCGCTTCGACTTGATCGCGCTGCTCGGGGGTGAACGGCGCCAGCACGTATTCGGACCAGTCGCCCATCCCTTCGGGGAGTGGGCCGACGCCGATGCGGAGACGCGCGTACGCCTGCGACTGGAGGGCGCCCTCGATGCTCTTCAAGCCGTTGTGCCCGCCGGCGGAGCCGTCGGCGCGCAGCCGGAAGGTGCCGCAGGGGATGCGAAACTCGTCCACCAGGATCAGCAGGTCCGTGGCCGGATTGAAGGCGGGATCGGCGCGCAGTGAAGCCAGGGCCGCCCCGCTGGCATTCATGTAGGTGGTCGGCTGGAGGAGGCGGACAGGGACGCCGTCCACCTCACCCTCGGTGAGACGCGCGCGCTCACCGCGGCGGAACGGGGGGAACCCCCAGTGCCGGGCGAGCGCATCGGCCAGCCAGTAGCCCGCGTTGTGGCGCGTCGCCGCGTACTCTGGCCCCGGGTTGCCGAGGCCGACCACGGCGCGCAAGCGTCAACTCTCTTTGCCGCCCTTGGGCTTCTCGGCCTTCTCGGTCTTCTCCACCTTGGCGGGGGCCGCGGCACCCTTGGCCTCGGGCTTCGGCGCCGCACCAGCCTCGGCCGCCTCGCCCTCTTCCTCCTCGCCCTCGCGCACCGTGCGGATCAGCTCGGGCTCGGCCGGCTCGGCGGCGGCCTCGGCCGTCGGCGCCGCGACTTCCTCGGCGCGCGGCGGCACCACCGTCGCGATGGTCAGCTCTGCCTCGGTGAGGAGCTTGGCGTTGGGAATGCTCAGGTCCCGCACGTGCAGCGAGTCGCCGATCTTCAGGGCGGTCACGTCGAGCTCGACGCGGTCGGGAATGTTCTCCGGCAGCACTTCGATCTCGACCTCGCGCGTCACCTGGTCGAGCACGCCTCCGGCGTTGCGCACGCCGTCGGGGTTGCCGACCAGATGGACGGGGACCTTGAGCCTGACCTTCTCCGTCGCGTGGATCTCGTAGAAGTCCACGTGGATGATGTCGGGCCGGACGGGATGGCGCTGAATCTCCCGGATGAGCGTCTTGACGGTCTTGCCGTCCACCGCGAGCTCGATGATCGTGCTGGCCGGCTCGATGCCCTGGAGCGCCTTCTCGAGGGCCTTGAACTCGAGCTCGAGCGGTTGGGCGTCGCGCCCGTGGCCGTAGATGACGGCGGGGACCTTGCCGCGGAAGCGCGCCTGCCGCGCGCCGCCCTTGCCGGTCGCCTGCCGCGGGGTCGCCGAGAGAGCAACAATCTGAGCCATGCGTCAGTCCTCAGTCGTAAGCCGTATGCCGCACGTCAGTCGAAGAGCGAGCTCACCGACTGGTTCGAATGTTCGTAGCCGATCGCTTTCGCCATCAAGCCGGCGATCGACAGCACCTTCAACTTCTCGAAGCAGCGCTCCTCGGGGATGCGGATCGTGTTGGTCACCGCGACCTCGTTGATCGCCGAGGCGCGGAGCCGCTCGACCGCCGGGCCCGAGAGCAGCGCGTGCGACGCGAACGCGTAGATGTTGCGGGCGCCGAGCCGCTTGAGCGCCGCCGCCGCCTCGCTGATCGTCCCCGCGGTGTCGATCATGTCGTCGGGGATGAGGCAGTCCTTGTCCGCCACCTCGCCCACGACGTTCACCACCTCCGCCACGTTCGCCGAGGGACGGCGCTTGTCGATGATGGCGAGCGACGCGTTGAGCCGCTTGGCGAAGCCCCGCGCCATCTTCGCCGATCCCACGTCGGGCGCCACCACCACCGGATCGTAGAGCTGCTTCTGGCGGAAGTGATTCACGAACACCGGCGCCGCGTACAGGTGGTCCACCGGGATATCGAAGAACCCCTGCACCTGGTGGGAATGAAAGTCGATTCCCAGCACGCGATCGGCGCCGGCGTGCGTGATCAGGTTCGCCATGAGCTTGGCGCTGATCGCGACGCGCGGCTGGTCCTTGCGATCCTGGCGCGCGTAGCCGAAGTACGGGAGCACCGCGGTGATCCGGGCGGCGCTCGCCCGCCGCGCTGCGTCGATCAACAGCAGCAGCTCGAGATAATTCTCAGCCGGCGGATTGGTCGGCTGGATGATGAAGACATCCCGGCCGCGCACATTCTCGTCGATCTTGACGAAGATCTCGCCGTCGGCGAACCGCCGGATCGTCACGGCGCACAGCGGCTGCCCCAATTGCTGAGCCATCTCCTCGGCGAGCGGCCGGTTGGCCGTCCCCGCGAGGAGCAACAGCTGGCTCCGCGACAGCGTGAGGTCCGCCATGTGAGCCTCGCAAAATAGACGGCAAACTGCGCGAAGCCAAGGGGTTACTTCTTGGGCGGCAGAAGCGACCGGCTGGCGGGTGTGACGCCGTCGACATCCCACGCATTCATGCGGTACACCGTCGCGGCTTCGGCCGCCGTGCCGGCGAGGCGGCGCACCACGAAGCCCGTAGCCGTCGAATCGAACGAGAGGGAGAGCATGATGCCGTGGGTGCCGCGCACCGCGAGGCGGCGGGCGGCGCGGGCCGCCTTGGTGAAATCCACTTCCGTCGGGGTGGCGAACCCGGCGGCCGTGATCGTCTTGAGACGGTCCAGGTAGCGTGCCAGCGCGGCCGAGTCCGTGGCGGCGCCGTTCAGCGTCCACCGCCCCTTGGCACGCGCGACGGTATAGCGGTCCTTTCCCCGCACCACGTCGATCCCCTCGATGCTGTCCGCGGGCAGCGTCGCGATGCGCTTGTCGCGCCACGCGTCGGCGGTCCGGTCGAGCAGGGAAGGAAGCCCTCCGCGCCAGAGATAGACGTGGGGATCGCCGGGCCGCCGCAGGTACGCGCTCTGAAAGTCGCTGCCGCGCCCTCCTGCGATGAGCGCGACCGGCGCCCCGCGCCGGCGGTGCACGCGCAGCCACCGGCCGCCCGCGCTGTCGACGCCCAGGCGCGCGAAGGACGACGCCTCCTGCGCCACCAGCTCGGGGTGTACGCTGTCGCCGAGCGCGCGCAGCAGCTCGCTCACCGCGTCGGGCGCCGTGGGGTGGCCGTTCACGGTCCACGCGGCGGGTGACTGTCTCACGAGGACGATTGAGTCTGCGCCCTTGATCACGCTGATCGTGTCCACGCTGTCGGCCGAGAGCACGGGAAGCGCGAGCGAGCCCGCCAGCGAATCCGAGCCGCGGGAGAGCAGCTCGCTCCCGCCCCAGAGGAGGAGCAGCACCGCCAGACCGATGGCGATGAGCTTCAGCTGCTTCGGGCTCACGTGGTCTCCACCGTCGCGAGCGGTCGGTACGTGCGGCGCGTCGACTGCTGCCGGCGCCACAGCCGCAGCAGCGCCGCGACGACGAGGAGCAAGGGCACGCCGATCATGTTGCCGTACTTGGCCACGCCGCGCGTGACGGCGCTCGTGTACACCAGCGGTGGCGGAGCCCGGTTCTGGGAGCGGATGCCGATCAGCGCGTCGTCTTGCGCCAGCCAGTCGATCGCGTTCTGCACGAACACGAGGTTCTCGGGCGAGTTCCGGACGTAGCGGTCACTCGCGAAGTCGGCGGTACCGACCACGATCACCCGGCCGCGCACCCCCCTCGCTGTGTCGCGCGCCAGCGGATTCGCGAGCAGGGCGACGATCCGCCGTTGCAGGCTGTCGCGGCTGAACTGGCGCGATGGATCGAGGAACGCCGTGATCTCCTGCACGCCTGCGGCCCGGCTCGTGACGAGCAGCGGGGTCACCATCTTGGATGCTGCTGGCGTCGTGTCGATCTGGCTCGCCCAGGGCAACAGGACCGCGTCCAGGTCGGCGTTCATGGGCGAAGCCTTGGTGCTCGCCGCCCGCAGCCAGAACGGGTACGGCACGAGCACCTGGCCGAACTGCGACGGGATGCCGACCTGCGTGTTGGATGCCAGGTCGTACACCATGTTCGAGGCGATCGAGACCCCGTATGGCTTGAGCAGCTCGTTCCAGCCGACCGACCGGGAGAGGGCGATCGGTCCCTGCGTGGAAAGTTGCATGCCGCCGGCCATGACGAGCAGGTTGCCGCCCGAGTCGAGGAACGTGCGCAGCCGCGCGACCTGTGAGTTCGAGAGCGAATCGGGCGTGCCGGCGACGGCGATCACGCGGACCGCGGGGGCGGGGCCCGTATCGGAGAACGCGAACGAGCGGACCTCGTAAGTACGACCGAGCTGCTCGCGCAGCGCCTCGAAGCTGCGCTGCGCGCGGACCGCCGCCGGGTCGCTGATCTCGCCGAACGCGATCGCCGCCTTGTCGGGATGGGTCAGTTCCCTGATGTCGGAGGTCAGCCGGTACTCCAGGTCTCCCGCCTGTTGCACGAACGGGATGGTCTTGACGCCCTCGGCGTAGCGCACCGCGATGCCCAGATAGCCTTCCTTCACCTGGAGCTCACCCTGTCCCAGCACGTTGAACTGGACCGGGGGGATGCCGATGGTGCGGGCTTCGTCGCGGGCGGCGCTGTCGGCCGACGGGTCCACGATGACGAGCTTCACCTTGCCCCGGCCCGCCGCGCGGTAGTCGTTCAGCAGGTCACCCACTTCGCGCCGAAGGAAGGCGACTTCGGGCGGCAGCGCGTCCGACGCGAACAGCCTGATGGTCACGAGGTCCGGGAGGGTGCGGAGCAGCTGCGTAGTGGCGTGGGACAGCGTGAACGATTTGCCGGGCGTCAGGTCCAGGCGGCCGGCGAGGTGGCGTCCGAACAGGTTCACGACGATCAGGGCCGCCGTGAGCAGGCCCGCGCCCAGCCGCAGCCGTTTCAGCGGCTCGCCGCGCGCGGTGAGTTTGCGGGACAGCAGGGCGACGTACGCGAACTGCAGGAACAGGCCGGCCAGGGTCACGAAGTAGACGGCGTCGCGCAGATCGATCACGCCGCGGTCGATGCTCGAGAAGTGCGACAGCACGCCGAGCGACGCGGCGATGGCACCGAGCCGGGGCGGCAG
>JAEHDT010000147.1 GCA_016880225.1 Gemmatimonadota bacterium
CGGCGGCCGCAATCGCCAGCGCGACACCCGCGCTTGCGAGCACGACCGCTGCGGCGCGGGCGCGCGCATGGGGCAGCCCCAGCCGCTCGAGGCCGCGCGCCGTGTCGGTCACCGGACCGAGCTCACCGCGTAGGTGAACAGGTTCACGCCCATCCGCAACGCCGCCTCGTGGAGCTCCGGGGGATCGTGGTGGACGTCGGGATCCTCCCACCCGTCCCCCAGATCCGTCTGATAGGAATAGTACACCGCCAGCCGGTCACCCAAAAAGATGCCGAAACCCTGCGCCGGCAGCCCATCGTGCTCGTGGATCTTGGGGATTCCCCTGGGGAAGTCGTACACCAAGTGATAGATGGGGTGGCTCAACGGCACTTCAACCAGCGGGTGGTCGGGAAACACCCGGGCGATCTCGCGCCGGAACGACTTGTCCATTCCGTAGTCGTCGTCGGCGTGGAGGAAGCCCCCCTGCTCGATCCAGCGGCGTAGCAACGTGAGCTCCTCGTCCGAGAAGTGGACGTTGCCGTGCCCCGTCATATAGAGGTAAGGGACGTCCCACAGCTCGGGGCCGGTGAGCGTCACCACCCGCTCGCGCTCCGCGACCGGCAGCGCGGTGCGCTGGCGGATCGCCGCCAGGAGATTGGGCAGCGCGGAGGGACCGGCGTACCAATCGCCGCCGCCGTCGTAATGGAGGCGGCCGACGGTGAGAGAAACGGCGGACCGGGGGTCGGGCGGACGGGCGGACGGAAGCACCGCCAGCAGCAGTATCAGACCGCCTGCCCGCCCCACCGCCCGACCGCCGCCGCTCATAGCTCGTTCACCAACCGATAGGCCGTGTTTCTCGTGATCCCCGTTTCCGCGGCGAGCTGCTCGGCCACGTCGCGGCGCGTCATGCCCTGCGCCAGGAGCGCCCGGGCGCGCGCCTCGGGGTCGGGCGGCGGCTCCTCGCGGGCCGGCTTGCCCGTTCCCTCCACGATCACCGTCACCTCGCCGCGGGGCGGCGCTCCGGCGTAGTAACCCGCGAGCTCGGCCAGGGTCCCGACCCGCGTCTCCTCGAACAGCTTGGTCAGCTCGCGCGCCACCGCGGCGCGCCGGTCGTCGCCACACGCCGCGGCGAGGTCGGCGAGCAGCTCCGCCACGCGCAGCGGCGCCTCGAACAGCACGACGGTCCACTCGCTCTTCGCCACCGCCTCGAGCAGCCGGCGCCGCTCCCCCCCCTTGCGCGGCAGGAATCCCAGGAACACGTAGCGATCCGCCGCCAGCCCGGAGACCGACAGCGCCGCCGCGACCGCGGTGGGCCCCGGGACCGTGACCACGGGGACGTCGCGCTCGCGCGCGGCGGCGACGAGGACCGCGCCGGGATCACTCACCGCCGGCGTGCCGGCGTCGGTCACGAGCGCGACGTCCTTGCCGGTCGCGAGCAGGTGCAGAATGCGGCGCAGGGCGGCGGCGCTCGAGTGCGCGTGGAAGCTGACCAGCTCCGCGCGCGAGCCGACGTGGGCGAGGAGCGGCTTGGTGTGGCGCGTGTCTTCGGCCGCGACGACGGCCACCCGCGTCAGCGTGGCGGCCGCGCGGGAGGAGAGGTCTTCGAGATTGCCGAGCGGGGTCGCGACGACGTACAGGGTGCCCGCCATCTCACCACGTCACCGGCCACGGCAGGCGCCCGTAGTAGCCGGCCGATTGCAGCACGTAGCGGTGCTCGCGCGTGGCTTCGCGCAAGATCTTGGGCGCCGTGCCCGGCATCACCACCTCGACCCCTTCGAGCAGCTGCAGCGTCCAGTCGGTGAGGGCGTTCGCGAGCTCCTCCGGCCGGACCACGGCGTCGGGCGTCTCGGCGCCCCGCGCCGCCGAGAGGATCGCGATCGCCTTGTGCGCTTCGAGGATTCCGTGGCTCACCTTCTGAGCGCGCCGCTTCGCCTCGCCGGGAAACTCCTTCTCCACCTCGTCGACGATGCGCCAGTACAGCTCGCGGTACGTGTTGATCAGCGCGTTCGGCGCCTGCTGCGGCAGGTCCGCCACGTACGGGAACACCGCCGCCGTGAGAACGGGTGCTTCGCCTGAGGCGCCGGCCTGGAACTGCGATTCGAGAAATCTCGGAATGGCCATCGTGTCCGGCTTGTCGCAGAAGTAGCCGCTGTGGTAGCGGCCGGCGTCGAACCGCACGTACGACACACGCGCGTTGGACGTCAGCTCCAGGATGCCGCTCGTCTTCTCGCGCGCGAACGCTGCGAAGAACGCGCCGGGCTGCGAAGGATCGACCGTGCGCATCTCGACCGGGACCGCGCACGACTGGTACATCCACGCGAGCTGCTCCATCGGCGCGGCCGCGTAGACGAGCTCGCCCCGCTCCACCTCGGCGCGCATCCGCTTGAGCGCCTCGGTGATCGTGATCACCTGGCGCCCGGCGGTGTGCAGCGAGGCGGCATTCATCGCCTCGCCCTTGCGGAAGAACAGCAGCAGGCATTCGTCGGGGAGGTACGCCGTGATGTAGCCGTCCACGCGGCCGTCCCGGTCGCGCTTCGCGAAGGCGAGGAGGTTGTCGAGATGGATGAACGCGAGGCGGGTACGATGAATCAGCCGGTTCACCTGCGGGAACATCAGATCCGTGAGGCGAACCGGCGAGTTCATCAGGCGAGCGGTGCTCGCGCGCATGGTCCTCCGCGGAGGATGCTACGACAGGTGCTGCTGGATCTTCTGCTCGAACACCGGCTTCGGGTAGGCGCCGACCAGCGTATCCACGTGCCGCCCGTCCTTGAAGAATAGAATACTCGGAATCGACCTGACGTTGAAGCGCATCGCCGTCTTCTGGTTGGCGTCCACGTCCACCTTCGCGACCTTCAGCTTGCCCTGGTATTCCCCGGCCAGCTGGTCGAGGATCGGGGCCACCATGTGACACGGCCCGCACCACGTGGCCCAGAAGTCGACGATCGTGAGCCCCTGGTGCTGCTCCACTTCCTCCCCGAAGGTCGCATCCGTGACCGCCGTAAGATTCGCTGCTGCCATGACCTCTCCACTCCCTCTCGTGCACTCGTTATGTTGACGGACGACATGACCACGTCACGCGCCCGGGTCGCTCACATCGGCATCGCCGTTCCGTCGATCGACGCCGCCCTCGCCTTCTACCGGGACGTGCTCGGCCTCGAGCCGGGTCCTCCCGAGACGGCGGACGGCGCCACCATCGTCGGCCTGGCGCTGGGCGACGTCCAAGTCGAGCTGCTCGAGCCGCGCGATCCGGCGGGCCCGGTGGCGAAGTTTCTCGCCAAGCGCGGACCCGGCATTCACCACCTCTGTTACCGCGTGCCGGATCTCGACCGGGCGCTCGAGCGCTGCCTTGCGGCGGGGTACCGCCTCATCGACGAGACACCGCGGCGCGGCGCCGGCGGCCGCCGCATCGCGTTCCTGCACCCCAAAACAACGGGCGGCATCCTGCTCGAGCTGACCGAGTAGCTAACGCACCGCCAGGGCGCAACGTTCCCCCGTCATTGCCGGCACGTCCCGCCCGGCGTCGGGATGCTCGCCAGATGCACGTCGTTGACGACCCACCCGCCGCTCTTCGTCCGCACCAGGTCGACCGGGAACACGAACGTGCATCCGCCGTCGCGCTGCAGCTCGACCTTGAAGCTCTGCATGCTCGCGCGATCCGGCGCGGTCAGCGGTCCCTCGATCACGCGATAGCCGGCGTGATTCAGATACTTTTGCACGACCGAGAGACGCTCCCGCAGGACGTCGGATTTCATCCACGTTGATGCGGGGCCGCGCTCCGAGCCCCACAGCGTACTCATGCGAGAGATGTTGTTCGCCTTGACCGCCGCCATGAACTGCGCGAGCGTCTCCTGCAGCGACTGGGGCGCGGGTGGCTGCGGCCCTCCGCTGCACGCGAGCGAGCCCAGCGCGACGAGCACGATCAGTCGTGGTCTCACGGACCCTTCCTCGAGTGTGGGCGGAGTGCCCCGAAGGTAAGACGCCATGCGGCTGTACGTCAACATTGATCACGTCGCGACGCTGCGGCAGGCGCGCCGCACCGACGAGCCCGACCCGGTGCGCGCGGCGGCGGCGGCCGAGCAAGGCGGCGCGGACGGCATCACGGTGCACCTGCGCGAGGACCGCCGCCACATTCAGGACGCCGACGTGCGCGCGCTGCGCGCGGCGGTGCGGACCGTTCTCAATCTCGAGCTCGGCGCGGCTCCGGAAATCGTGCGCATCGCGGCCCGGCTGAAGCCGTTTCAGGCGACGCTGGTCCCCGAGCGGCGCCGCGAGATCACCACCGAGGGCGGCTTGGCGCTGGGTGGCGCCGACGCCCGCATCCGCACCGCCGTCGCGCGGCTCGGCGCGGCCGGCATTCGCGTGAGTCTCTTCATCGATCCCGATCGCCGCACTATCGACCGCGCGGCGGCGCTCGGCGTCCCGGCCATCGAGCTCCACACCGGCCGCTA
>JAEHDT010000148.1 GCA_016880225.1 Gemmatimonadota bacterium
CGCGCGGACCATGTCGGAGTTCCGCCGCCGCTACCGCAACGACGTGGATCTCTTCCTGGTGGACGATGTGCATTTCCTCGAGGGCAAGGAGATGACCCAAGAGGAGTTCTTCCACACCTTCAACGCGCTGTTCGAGGGCCACAAGCAGATCGTGCTCACGTCCGACCGCCCGCCCAAGGAGATCCCCGGGCTCGAGGACCGGCTGATCTCGCGCTTCGAGTGGGGCCTCGTCGCCGACATCGGTCACCCCGATCTCGAGCACCGCATCGCGATCCTGCGCAAGAAGGCGGAGCAGGACCACCTCGAGCTGACGATTCCGGACGACGTGCTGCGTTTCATCGCGGAGCACATCCGCTCGAGCGTGCGCGAGCTGGAGGGCTGCATCATCAAGCTGCTGCTGTTCGCCTCGCTCAAGAACCGCGAAGTGACCATCGAGCTGGCCCGGGAAGCCTTGTCGGACAAGATCCGTCAGGGTGAGGAAGCGCCGAGCGCCGCCGGTCAGCCCACACCGAGCATCGACCGTGTGCAGGAGGTGGTGGCGCGCCGCTGGGGAGTGACGCCCGAAGGACTCCGCTCCAAGGCGCGAACCAAGACTCTCACCATCCCCCGGCAGGTCGCGATGTACCTGGCGCGCGACATGCTGGGGATGCAGCTCGTCGAGATCGGCCAGGCGTTCGGGGGACGCGACCACTCCACGGTCATCCATTCCGTGGACAAGGTCGAGCGCCAGATGATGCGCGATCGGACGTTCAAGGAGCGCGTCGAAATGGCGCGCCAGGAGTTGTCCGCACTATAGCCAACATGTGAGAGGGGTCGTGTGGGTAGGTGTGGGAACGGCGCCGGGGTGTGGGGAATCCCGCGGATACCAACAGTC
Organism: Gemmatimonadota bacterium; assembly: GCA_016880225.1. Taxonomy (GTDB): domain Bacteria; phylum Gemmatimonadota; class Gemmatimonadetes; order Gemmatimonadales; family GWC2-71-9; genus AG41. The sequence goes on from JAEHDT010000148.1 coordinate 875, forward strand.
CCAACACTTGGGTCACGTGACTGCGGGAGGTAAGCTCCAGCCGTGGACGTGGGTTAGCATGGTTCACCCACATATCCCCGCCCTCTACTACTACTACTATTAGTTCTATCTAGTATAGCAGTAGGTTCTTACTCCACAAAAAATTTGAGGATGCGACGAAACGGATGAAGTTCACGATCACGCGGGAGCAGCTGCAAGAAGGGTTGAGCGCCGTCGCTGCGGCCATCCCGGCCAAGACCACGCTGCCGGTGCTCGCGAACGTCCTGGTCGAAGCGACCAAGCAGGGTCTACGCCTCTCGGGCACGGATCTGGACATCGCCGTGACGACCACCGCCCCCGCTGAGGTGGACGCGGAGGGAGCGGTGACCCTGCCCGCCAAGAAGCTCGTGGACATCGCACGCGAGCTCCCGTCCGGCCCCGTGCGCTTCACGGCCGCGGGCGAATCGCGCGTCGCCATCGAATGCGGGCGCTCCAAGTTCAAGCTGCTCGGTCTGCCGCGTGAGGAATTCCCGTCGTTCCCCGCCGTCAAGTTCGACGGGGCGTGGAAGGCGGCGGCCGGCGTGGTGCACAAGCTCGTGGGGCACGTCGCCTTCGCAGCCTCGACCGAAGAGAGCCGGCCGATCCTGAACGGCGTGCTGTGGGAGCTCCGGCCCGATCACATGCGCATGGTCGCCACCAATGGACACCGGCTCGCGAAGATGGACGTGCCGGCGAAGGGCGGCTCGACCGCCGATCTGATCGTCCCGCCCAAGGCGCTGGAGCAGATCCGTCGCCTGTTCGCCGCCGAGGAAGCGCTCGAAATCGCGCGCAGCGACAACCACATCGGGTTCCGCGCGGGCGGAACGCTGGTGTTCTCGCGCCTGATCGAAGGGCCGTATCCGAACTACGAGCAGGTGATCCCCCGGGAGAACGACAAGTTCGCCACCGCCGACAAGCTGGCAATGGCCGCGGCGCTGCGCCGCATGAGCGTGGTCGCGAGCGACCAGACGCACCGCATCCGGCTCGCTTTCTCCGGCGGGGCCGTGAAGTTCTCGGTCCAGACCCCCGACCTGGGCGAGGCGCAGGACGAGCTCGCCGTGACCTACGAGGGCGAGCCGCTCGAGATCGGCTTCAACGCGATGTACCTGCTCGAGATCCTCAAGTACATGCCCACCGACGAGGTGCGGCTCACGTTCAAGGCCCCCGAGCGTGCCGCCACGGTCGAGCCGGTGGGGTGGGACGACCCGGCGAGCTATATGGCGCTGGTGATGCCGCTGCGGCTGGTGGACTGAAGAGCGCGGCACTGCAACGACGAGACGCACAGACGCACGGCGGTCAACCGACGACAGGAGTCAGGGCAGACTGTCCCGGCCGCTGTCCGCTGTTCTCCCCTGAGCATCTGTGGGTCCGGCGGTGAGACTGTCCTGCAGGCTGTCCACCGCGGGTGGGACTTCGATCATCAGCGAGTCGGCCGGCGGCAGGATGAGCGCTGGCACCGGCAGCGTGTCTGTTTCCTCCTCCGGCGGGATGTACACGTTCACACCTCGATAGCGGGCGAGAATCAGGTCGCGCCGCGCCACCGTCCGGTCGGGGCGGAACGTGGGATTCGACGTCCGGGGGTGCGGCAGCGTGGCTGCCAGCTCCGCCGCCTGCTGCTCCGTGAGACGCGAGGCCGGCACGCCGAAGTAGGCCCGGCTGGCGGCATCGGCGCCCCAGATCCCCGGCCCCCACTCCGCCACGCTCAGGTACAGCTCCAGGATCCTGTCCTTCGGGAGCGCGAGCTCGAGACGCAGCGCCGTCACCGCCTCCTTTACCTTGCGGAACGGATTGCGCGACGTCGAGAGGTACAAGTTCTTGGCGAGCTGTTGCGTGATGGTACTCGCGCCGCGCAGGCGGTCGCGATGCCGCCAAGCCGCCCTCACGGCCGACCAGAATCCGCCCGCTCCGTCCATGCCGAGCGCGTCGGCGATTTCGGCGGGGTCGATGCCGTGGTGCGTGCGGAACCGGGAGTCCTCGCCGATGATGACCATGCGCTGCAGCAGCGGCGCGATGCTCTGCAAGGGAGTTGGACGGACGGCCGGACGAGGGGACCGCGTTACTCCCGCCGCCTCTCGCATCATGGCAGTCTCCCGCGGCCAGTGATCGCGCCACCACAGGGGCGGAGGCCAGACGCCGAACGCCCACACGAGGGTCGCGCCGACCGTCACTAGCGCCAGGCGGCGCGCGTTCCTAGGTTTCGCGTCCGCCATGCCGCTCGATCTCGCCACGCTGCGCCGCCGCCTCCAAAAAGCTCTGGGAAACGAATTTAGCGTCGGCGACGTGCTGGGCGAGGGCGGCTTTGCCGCCGTGTTCCGAGTCCGGGAGAAGGCCCTCGACCGCGATGTGGCGGTCAAGGTGCTCGACCTGGGCCAGACGCCGTCCCCGGCACTCGCCGAGCGCTTCGTGCGGGAGGCCCGCACCAGCGCCCAGCTCGAGCACCCGCACATCGTGCCGATCTACAAGGTCGGCGGCTACAAGAACCAGGTCTTGTACATCGTGATGCGCTGCCTCGAGGGGCCCTCCCTGCGACACCTGCTCGAAACGGAGCACCGGCTCGCCGTGCGCGATGCGTCCCGCATCGCACGCCAGGTAGCCGACGCGCTCGGCCACGCGCACCAGCACGGCATCGTGCACCGCGACGTGAAGCCCGACAACATCCTGCTCGATCGCGAGGGCAGCGTGGTGGTTACGGACTTCGGGATCGCAAAGGCCGCGCAGGAGGCGCAGGAGGGAACGGTCAGCCAGCTCACGACCGAGGGCATGGTCGTCGGAACGCCCCATTACATGAGCCCGGAGCAGGCCACGGGTGAGCGCGTGGACGCCCGATCCGACATCTACTCCCTCGGCATCGTGTTGTATCAGATGCTCGCGGGCGCGCCCCCGTTCGATGGCGATTCCGCCCAGTCGATCCTGATGAAGCAGGCGACCGCGGAGCCGGTCCCGATCCGGCGGCTGCGCGCCGACGTGTCGCCCGGGCTCGCCGCCGTGATCGATCGCACGCTCGCCAAGGATCCCGCTGAGCGCTTTCAATCTGCCGACGAGCTGAGCCAGGCGATCGCGGCGGCGCTGCCCGCCGCCCGCAGTGCGCTGCCGCTCGTCGCGGGGTGTCTCGTGGCGATCGGGGTAGCGGTCGGCGCGCTGATCCTCGGGTTGTCGCTGTTCGCGCAGCCGCCCCGCGTCTCCACGCTCGCGCCCCTGCCGGACAGCCTCGCGCGCGCGCTGCGCCGCCAGGGCACGGTCGGCGCGGGCGATGCAGCCCTGTACGTCTTCGGGCCTCGCGGTGCCGACGACACGACCCTGCTCGTCGTCACACGCCGCAGCGTGATCGTGGCGACGCCGCGCGGCGCGCGTACACATCCCCGGGACGGCGTGCGGGCACGCTTCGGCGCCGCGTTCAGGCGTGGCGTCTCGTTCCGGCTGACGCTCGTCACGCCGGCGGCGCTCTCGGACACGGTATTCACCCACTTGTCGTTGCGCGACGTGTACGTGCTGGCACCCCGGCTCGGGCGGCTGTTGGGCGCGGTTCGGGCGCCCCGCGCTCCTTAGCGGGAGAAGCGCCGGGTCGAGACGCCGTACAGGCTGAGGGCGTCGATTCGGCCCCCGTTGCCCGGGGCGGTGGCGACGAGCCCCGCCATGTCCGGACCACCGAGCGACAGACCGAAGCTCAAGCCGGCGCGCCGCAGCGAGCGATCGGTGTCGAGCCGGGCGCCGAGCCCGATCGGGAGCCCAGTGCCCTGGCGCAGGACAGCTCGCGCGCCGAAGGCGTAGCCCTGCACGCCGTCCGGCGTGAAGCGGCCGAGGCCCGACAGGTTCACCCGGCGGCCGAAGAGCTGCAGGGTGGCGCTCGGCACGTAGGTCACCCGGAGCGTGGAGTCGCGCACGCGCGGTTGACCGAGGGATTGGATCACACCGCCCACCGCCAGCGCCGGCATCACGTCGTACAACACCCCTAAGTCCCAGCCAGAGCTCGAGCCGCCGCCCCGGTACAGCGCCGCCGCGGCGCCGGCCGCGAGCCCCGCGTGGCCCGCGGCGAACCCCACCCGATAGGTGCCGCCGCGCGCCCCCCCCTCGAACAGATCGCGCTGGTAGCCGAACGACAAGCCGCGCGAGTTCAGCCCGACGGTGAACTGACGCAGCCGGCCGCGGGCTCCAGGGTCGCCGACGGTCAGGTCCAGATGCACCGAGGCTTCCGGGAAGCGCCCCAGCCCCGCGGGGTTCACCCACAGGGCGCGCGCGTCGCTCGCTTCGGTCGGATGGAGGTAGAGGGTGGCGCGGTTGGGCGCGACTTGTGCCGCGGCGCCGACTGCGAACAGCGGCAGCAGCGCCGACAGCCCTCGCACTACGGCAGCACCGCGACCGTCGTGCGGGTCAGCTGCACCACCGGCACCGCGAGCCCTTGCACCGGCAGCCGCACCATCAACGACGTCGAGTCCTGCCATTCCCCGCCCAGATACCGGCCGTCGGCCGCGATGAAGGACACGCCGCTACCCGCCCCGGTTCCCAGCAGGTCGAACGGCTGGCCCGCGTTCTTGCCGTTGCCCGTGACGATGTACGTTTGGCGGCCCACCAGGCGCACGCTGCGCGTGCCGAGGTGATCCTCCCACGCGGCGGCGGTCGCCTGCGTGATCGCACGGCGCGACACCTCGGAGCCGGTGCCCTTCTGGGTGATCTCGACGGTGTCGGTCCAAGCGGCGCCGGGCGTCAGCCCACCGGCCGGCAGCCGCGGCAGGAAGTCGCGGAAGTTGCCGATCAGTTGGACCACGGACTGCGCCGTGGCGCTGTCGGATGCGAGGGCATTCACGAATTCTCCGCGCGGAACCACGCGCCCCGCGAACACCAGCCCCCGTACCTTGGTGACGTTCTCCACGATCGGCGCGGGCGTGCCCGAGTCGGGCACCATCGAATCCACGACGAAGGTGGCCGGGTACCCCACGCTGTCGGCCGGTCCCGTGATCGCGGTGGCGAGGAAGATTCGGGTTCCCACGTCCTGCGACTGGGTCTGATCGCCCAGGGCTTGTTGAATGTGGAGCCGGCGGTGCACGACGTAGCGTATGGCGCTTGGCCCGTACCGCACGGCATCGGTGGGGCGCGGCGCGACCGTTTCGGGGGTGGAGGACGTGCTCGGCGTGTAGGGGGCCGGGGTCGGGGTACTCGAGACCGTGCTCCCGGAGTGGCCCCCGGCGCAGGCGGTGGCGAGCGCCAGCGTCGCGAGCACCGGCCGCCGGGTCATGCCGTATCGCGCTCGGCTTTTGTACGCCCGAAGACAGCCACCATTTCCGTTCCCTCGCTCGCGACCCGCAACAGCTTCCAGCCGCGCTTGCGCATGTCGGCGCGCCATCCGATGAGTTTCTCCCATTCTTGGGCAGTGGTGCGAAATACCCGCAGGTCGGCTACTTGCTCCCAGTGCGCCGGATAGGGCTTGGACGGTGAGGTCATTGGGAGGCGGGCGGTAGGGCCATAAGCCGAGTTCTGTTTACCCGCCGAAGCGGACAGATGGTCATCTCTCTGGGATGGCTGTCGCCAGCCACCTCGCGCGGCCTACCCGCAGCTCA
>JAEHDT010000149.1 GCA_016880225.1 Gemmatimonadota bacterium
CGCAGGGTCCCGACCCGGTGGCGAGCCGCACCAAAGGGCGCGCCGACGCGCCCGTCACGATCTATGAGATGTCGGACTTCCAGTGCCCGTACTGCCGCGCCTTCACGCTCGAGACGATGCCCGCACTCGAGCGCGAATACGTGGCGACGGGCAAGGTCCGCGTCGTCTACATCAACCTCCCGCTCGCGAGCGTGCACAAGAACGCCACCATCGCGGCCCAGGCGGCGCTGTGTGCGGCCGAGCAGCAGCGCTTCTGGCCGATGCACGATCTGCTGTTCCGGCACCAGGACGAGTGGGCCAAGCTTCCCGCCCCCGGGGATTACTTCGCGAGGCTGGGCGATTCGGCGGGCGTGAACGGCGCCCGGTTCACCCACTGCCTCTCCTCGAGGGCCACGGCCGCCGCCGTGCAAGCGGACGCGGAGCGCGCTCGGCGCGCCGGCGCCGTCAGCACGCCCACCTTCTATATCGAGGGCGGCCTACTGGAGGGTGCCGCACCGGTCGCCGTGTTCCGGGCGGTGCTCGACTCGATCTACCGGAGCAAGACCGGGGCGCGGCCGCGCTGATGGGGGGGGCGCGTCCTTCCTTCATATACCGGCTCGGGCTGGGGTTGGCCCAGCGGGCCCTGCCGCTCGCCGCGCGCTTCGACAAGAAGCTGGCGCGCGGCCTCGACGCCCGCCGCGGCGTGACGGAGCGGCTCACGGCGTGGGCGCGCGCGCACCGCGATCGCGAGCGCCCGCTCGTGTGGGTGCACGCCCCATCGGTCGGGGAAGGACTGCAGGCGAAGCCGGTGCTCGAGGCGTTGCGCGCTGAAGCGCCGCACTGGCAGCTCGCCTACACGTTCTTCTCTCCCTCCGCCGAGCGGCTCGCCCGTACGTTGCCCGTGGACATCGCGGACTACCTGCCGCTCGACCGGCCGAACGAGGTCGGCGCGGCGCTCGAGGCGCTCGCGCCCACCACGCTCGTGTTCTCGAAGCTCGACGTGTGGCCCGAGCTCACGCTCGCCGCCGCGCGGCGCGGCGTGCAGCTGGGTCTCATTTCGGCAACGGTCGCGCCGCACAGCTCGCGGCTGCGCTGGCCGACGCGCGGCTGGGCCGAGCCCGCCTACCGGGCGCTCGACCGCATCGGCACGATCAGCGAGGACGACGGGCGCCGCCTCGAGCAACTGGGCGCGCGCCGCGCCGCCATCGAGGTCACCGGCGACACGCGCTACGACAGCGTGGCCGAGCGCGCGGAGCGCTTCGACCGCACGCGGGATCCGTTCGCCCGGCTCGCGATCGTGCCCGCCGGGACGTTCACGATCGTGGCGGGCTCCACCTGGCCGGCCGACGACGCCGTGGTGCTGCCCGCGTTCGCCGACTTCCTCGCGCAGGTGCCGGGCGGGCGTTTGATCCTCGCCCCGCACGAGCCCAACCCCGATCACCTCGCGGGCATCATGCAACGCGCCGCCGCCGCCGGGCTGCCGCGTCCGGTGCGGCTCTCGCAGGTCGAGCACCAGCCCAGCGCGCCCGTGATCGTGGTGGACCGCGTCGGCGTCCTCGCCGACCTGTACGCCCTGGCGGCGGTCGCGTTCGTCGGCGGCGGCTACCACCGCGCCGGGCTCCACTCGGTGCTCGAGCCGGCGGTGTTCGGGGTCCCGGTCACCTTTGGTCCGCACTGGCAGATGAGCCGCGACGCAGGGCTCTTGATCGCGCGGGGCGGCGCCGTGGCGCTCGCGGTCGACGGCCGGCATCCGTTGCACTCGCAGTGGCTCGTCTGGCATCACGACCCGGCCGCTCGGGCCAAGGCGGGGGCGGCGGGAAAGCAGCTGGTGCGGGAAGGTCGCGGCGCGGCGGAGCGGACGACGGCTTTGGTGAAACGCCTGGTCGGCGGAGGTTGAGGAGCCTGGTGGAGGTTGGTGCAGGTTTACTTTACGACCACTCCCTCGAACGTCACCGATCGCGGGACCACGAGCCCCAGCGTCAGCCCGGTGATCAGCAGGTCGCTCCAGCGGCTCCGCACTTTGACGCGCAGGTTCGAGATCCGGGCGCCGGCGCCGACCTGGCCCGCCAGCACGTCCTCGAGATCGGGCTGCGCCAGCGACACGAGCCCGGCGACCATGTACACGGCGTGCTTGGTGACGCGGAACGCCGTTCCCGAATCGGGCTGTTGAGCACCGCCCGCAAGCGACACGGGCACGCCCAGGTGCGATGAGTCGAGCGTGAACGCGCAACCGCTCAACGCGAGGGCCAGCGCGAGGACCGACGCCCGCGGAACGAGAGACCGGATCACACGGCTCCTGGAAACGGACGAGGCGCGCCGAGGACCGGCGCGCCGGGGACCGGCGCGCCCCAAAGGTAGCCCCTTCAGTTCTGCTTGTGAACCGGGCTCACATCCCCAGGGGCAGGTGGAGACTCAAGTGAGCCCCGACACCGAATACGCTGCCGCTGGCGGCACTCGACCTGCGCTCGTGATCGTAGGCGAGGTGAATGCCCAGCAGTCCGAATCCCAGGTTGGCGCCAAGCGCGTAGCCGAAATTCGTGGTGTGGCTCCCCCCCCCGGAGTTGTGATACCGGATCCCGGGAGAGAAATAGGGCTCGATGGTGAACCCCGGCGTGGGCAGCGGAACGCTGAGTCCCGCCGCCCCGGTCAGCGTGGTCGTCGTGACCGGCGTCGAGTTGGTGCTGGCTCCGCCCAGCTGCAGGTTCAGCGCGACCGGCAGCAAGCTCCCGCCGATCAGGCGAAATGCGACGTTCCCGCCGACAGACGTGAGGCTCTGCGTCGACCCAGCCGGTTTCCAGGTCGCGACGCCGGCCGTGAACGTGATCGTCGAGAGGCCGAGCGATGCCCGGCCGCCCCACGTGTTGCCCTTGCCGTAATCGGCGTTCGGGTGCGCGTAGTCACCGCTGATCGTGACGCCGGTGCCGCCCTTGGGGCTGTTCCACACCGGCTCGCCCAGCCACTGGGCGACGAGCGGCGTTGCCAGGCCCATCGCCAAACCCACGGTTAGCATCACGTTCCTCATAGATCCCCTCTCAGAGTCGAGGTTGGGTGAGTGCCCCTAGTGCACCCACACCGCGCCGATCGACACGCCCTCATCGTCCCCCAGGCCGGCGCTGAGCCGCGCGTCGAAACGCCGCGTCAGCCGGAAGTCGGCCCCCAGCCCGAGGGCGAACTGGACGTGGTCCGCGACGTTGTTGCCCGCAATGAGAAACAGCGTCGGCTGGACGTACGGCACGATGCTCACGGTCGATCCCTGGGGATCGATGCGCCGGCCGAGCGACAGTCCCACCGGGAACAGGATGGCGGAGTTGCCGCTCACGAAGTTCCCCCCCGCCCCGAGGATCAGCGCGCCGTCGAGCGGAAAGTCGATCGTGTGCGTGATCACCCGCTGGCGCGCTTCCGCGCCGACCAGGACCACCACATCGCCCGGTCCCGGCGTGTCGAGAAAGCCCGCCTTGAACCCGATGTCGAACTTGCCGCTCGCGTAGCGGTAGGCGCCCTCCACGGCGGTCCCCCCGCCGTTCGGAAAGCTCATGAGCACGCCGAACTCGGACCGCTCGAACGCGCGATACGGGGCGTTGAACGTCGTGGTGCCGGTCGCCTGCGCCGCCGCCCCGCCGCAGAGCAGGATCAGCCCGGCCACGATCACCAGCGTCACGCTGTGCCGCATGGTATGGTCCCCTTCCCTAGCCGTCGGTGTCGTGACAGGTACCCAACGGGGGGCGCATCGTTCCGCCGACGGAGCCGGGAGGCGGGAATGAAGCGGCCCGCCGCGTCGCACGGGCGGGCCCTTGTACCCCTGGCGTCCGGACGGTCGTCAGAACCGCACGCCGCCCGTAAAGACGACCTGATTCGCGTTCCCCACGACGCCGCGGATCTCGAGGAAGGGCGTCAGCTCGCCCTGCAACCGGAACGTCGTGCCCCCGAGGATATTCAGGTCGGCGTCGGTGCTGGACCCACTAACCCCTGCGACCGTGGCTGAGCTGTGCGCGATATTCAGACCACCGCCCAAATACGGCCGGAACGAGCTTCTCGCGGGCACGCGCAGGCGGTACGCCAGGTTCCCGTTGATCTCCCAGAAGTGCGCGCTCGTGCCCGACGGATGGCTCGGAAAGTAGTAGTCGAACGAGACGATGCCGTCGAGCGGGACTCCGGGGAACAGCGACTGGAGCCCGAACACGCCCCGTCCCCCGATGCCGAAGTCGGTCTCGGTCCCGAGGTCGAGCTGCACCCCGAACGACGGCCGCTGTGCCGGCGCTGCGGCGCGGCGCGGGGCGGCGCGGCGCTGCGCCGCCGCGGCCGCGGGGAGGGCCGCCACGACGGCGAGGAGCAGGAGACTGCCGAGCAGCTTCCGCATAACGAACCTCCGAAGGAAGAGTGACGGACGCCGGGCGGTCACGACGGTCAGACGGCTTCCACTCGGTCGGCCACGACCCGGACCGCGTCCCCCACCACCTGGAGGAAACCGCCCGACACCTGGAAGCGGCTCACCGCGAAGCGGCTCGCCGCGCTGCCCTGCCGCACCTGCAGCACGCCGGTCCCGAGCAGCGTCAGGAACAGCGCGTGACGCGACAGGATGCCCACCTGGCCATCGTACGCCGGCGCGACCACCGCGTCGGCGGCCCCATCGAATACCGCCCGCTCGGGTGAAACCACAGTGACGTGCATCACTCAGCTCGTGGCCAGGCGTTTCGCCTGCTCCAACACCTCGTCGATCCCGCCCACCATGTAGAACGCCTGCTCCGGCAGCTGGTCGAATTCCCCGGCCACCACGCGCTCGAACGAGGAGATCGTGTCCTCGAGCTTCACGTACTTGCCCTCGAGGCCCGTGAACTGCGTCGCCACGAAGAACGGCTGGGACAAGAAGCGCTGCACCCGGCGGGCACGGGCCACGAGCTGCTTGTCCTCCTCCGACAGCTCGTCCATCCCGAGGATGGCGATGATGTCCTGGAGATCCTTGTAGCGTTGCAGGATCCGCTGCACCTCGACCGCCACCTTGTAGTGCCGCTCCCCCAAGTACTGGGCGTCCAGCAGGCGGGACGACGACGCCAGCGGATCCATCGCCGGGTAGATGCCGAGCTCGAAGATCTGGCGCGACAGCACCACGGTCGCGTCCAAGTGCGAGAACGCGGTCGCCGGCGCGGGATCGGTGAGGTCGTCCGCGGGCACGTAGATCGCCTGCACCGAGGTGATCGAGCCGGTCTTGGTCGAGACGATGCGCTCCTGCAGC
>JAEHDT010000150.1 GCA_016880225.1 Gemmatimonadota bacterium
GAGGGCGATGCGGCCGAGCAGCCCCGTGGGCAATCCCTCCTTGAGCCGTTGCCACGTGAGCCCGCCGTCGGTCGACCGGTAAATCCCGCTCCCCGCCCCGCCCGACACGAGCTCCCAGGGACGGCGTACGAACTGCCACATCCCAGCGAACAGGACGCGTGGATTGCCCGGTACCATGACCAGATCCGCGACGCCGGTCGTGTCGTTCACGAACAGGACCTTCTGCCACGTCTTGCCGCCATCCGCCGTGCGGAACACGCCGCGCTGCGGGTTCGGCGCCCACACGTGGCCCAGCGCCGCCACGAACACGACATCGGGATCCGCGGGATCGATGACGATCCGCGTGATCTGACCCACGTCGCCGAGCCCCATGAACTGCCACGTCTTACCCGCGTCGGGAGACATGAATACGCCGCCGCCGTCCAGGACGTCGTTGCGGGGGTTCCCCTCCCCCGTGCCCACCCATGCCACGTTGGGGTTGGAGGGCACGAGCGCGATAGCGCCGATCGAAGCCGTCGGTTGGTCCTTGAACACGGCGTCCCACGAGTCACCGCCGTCCGTGGTCTTCCACACCCCGCCGCCCGCGGCGCCAGCGTAGTAGACGTTGCGATCGCCCGGCACGCCCGCGACGGCGGCCACGCGGCCTCCGCCGACGGACGGTCCCAGGTTGCGGAACCGGAGATTGTTGAGCGAGTCGGCTGCCTGGGGCGGGGGCGTAGGAGAGACCGCGCTGGGGTTCGTGCCGGCCTGCCCCTTGGGCCGCTTGTTGCGGCCCTGGCCCGCGAGAGGCACGGCGACGACGACGGCGAGCAGCGCGGCGATGACTCGAGACATGGACGGCTCTCCTCACGGTGTAGGCGGCGTGATTTACCGGCCGCCTGCCGACGCGTCAAGCATGGGGTAATTTGGGTCTCATGCGGCGAGCGTCACGGCCGCCGATCTGCGGCGGGCCTTCACGGCGGCAGCGGGGGCCGGCGCAGTGATGGTATGGTTCGAGCGCGGGGGACGTCTGGGACGCACGTCGTTCTACGTCAGATGAGGGGAGGCCGCTATGGCCGACACGATCCGCAGGGCCAGCTACTACTACACCACGGCACCCGACAAGCCGGGCGAGGGGGCCCGGCTGCTCGGCGTGCTGCGGGACGCGGGAGTGAACCTGCGCGCTCTCCACGCGTTCCCGAGCGCGCGCAAGTCGCAGGTGGACTTCGTGCCTTCGGATGAGGCACTGTTCCTCGCAGCCGCCAAGGGAGCGAAGATCAAGCTGTCGAAACCGAAGACGGCGTTCCTGATCGAGGGGGACGACCGGCCGGGTGCGCTCGCGGCGCTGCTGGCACGGCTCGGCGCGGCGAAGATCAACGTGACCGCGGTGACAGGCCTGTGCGCCGGAATGGGGCGGTACGGCGCGATCCTGTGGGTCAAGCCGCGCGACGTGAACAAAGCTGCGTCGGCGCTCGGCGCAATGTAGCTAGCGCGGGTCGGCGCCTCCGCGACTCAGCGCGTCGCGGCCGAATTTCTCGCGCACTTCGTCGATCACCCGAGAGATCGTGCGGTCGCGCTCGGTCTCGACCGCGCCGGCGGCAGGCTCGAGCAGCGACAGCTGCCCGCTTCCACCCGCGGGGCCGAGCTGCGACAGGGCCACGCCGAGCAGGCGGGCCGGTACCCGCCGGGCGGCCCGGAGCCGCGTCAGGAGCGCCCGCGCCACGGCGTACACCGCGTGGTCGGACTGCACCGCCTCGGGGAGCGTGCGGCTCGCCTGGCGGGTGATGAAGTCCGCGTCGCGCACCTTCACCGTCACGGTGCGGGCGACGAGCCCTGCCTGCCGCACGTCGGCGCTGGCGCGGTCGGCGAGCGCGAGCAGCTTGGCGGCGAGGGAGTCGTCGTCGTCCAGGTCCGTCGCAAAGGTCTCGTCGCGGCTGAGCGACTTGATCTCCCGGTCCGCCTCGACCGCCGCGCCATCGATGCCCCGTACCCGGTCGTACAGCCACGCACCCTCCCGCTCGCCGAACCAGCCGATCAGCGTCGCGCGCTCGTGCCGGACCACATCCGGCACGGTGCGCAGGCCGAACCGCGCGAGCCGCTCCTGGAACCTCGGACCCACGAGCGGGATGTCCGCGAGGGCGAATTGACCCATGAAGTCGGCCTCACCGCCCGGCGCCACGATCAGCACACCGGCGGTCGCGCCGCCGGGGCGTGGCTTGGCGAGCGAGGCGGCGAGCTTGGCGACGAGCTTGGATGAGCCGCCGCCGATCGAGAGGGCGAGCGACGTCTCGGCGAGCACGGCGTCGCGCATGCGGCGGGCCGTGGTCTCGAGCGGCGCGCCCTCGTACAGCTGCTCGGTGCCCGTGAGATCAAGGTAGAACTCGTCGCTCGACGCCTGCTCCACGACCGGCGTGAAGCGCCGCAGCACGGCGCCGATCTCCCGGCTCTTCGCCGTGCACGCCTCCCACGGCACCGGCACGACCGTCGCCCCCGGGCAGAGGCGCTGGGCGCGCCCCGTCGGCATCGCGGAATGCACGCCGTACGCGCGCGCCTCGTAGGAGGCCGAGGTCACCACCCCGCGCCGCTCGGCGGACCCGCCCACGATGAGCAACCGCGCCTTCCCCGCTCCCTCCGGATCCACGAGGCGCGCCACTGCCACGTAGAAGGCGTCGGCGTCGGCGAGCAGGATGCGGCGGGATGCGGGTGCGTGCATGCGCGCGCCGGCGATCAGGGAGAGGGCGGCGTCCGGTTCCGGGCGAGGAGTTGCGCAACGACGGCGCGGCGCTGCGCCAGATCGAGCAGGGTGAGCTGGTAGACGAGGTCGGTCGATCCGTTGGCCGCGCCGTCGTACCGCCCGCCGGCGGCCACCGGGCCGATCTCGTGCTCGCCGGCGCGGACCAGCCGCAACTCGTCCACGCGCATCAGTGGGTAGCCCACCGTCGCACTGTCCTGGCGGAACAGGAGCGTGTCCCGCTCGAGCCGCACCAGGTGCAGGTTCCAGACGATCGTGCCGTCCTTCAGCGTGATCTGCCACAGATCATCGCGGGGGGGAAGCGATCCCGCCTGCGCCGCGGCCGCGGCGGGGATGAGCCCCACGACGGCGAGAACGGTCAGGAGCCGCGCCATGCCGAACGCCCTCACCGGCCCTCGGCCTTGGCCGCCTTCGCGGCCGCCGCCGCCTGCGACCGCAGCTTCTTCTTCTTGGGGCGCGTATTGCCGTAGGTGCCGCGATAGATCTTGCCGCGCTTGGTGCGGCGATCGCCTTTGCCCATGGAGTCCTCAGTCCTCCGTCGTCAGTCGTCCGTTACCGCATTCCACCCAGCTTCACGAGGCGCCGGTATTGCTCCGGCGACGCGGGCATCACCGAGAGGCGTCCCATACGCACCAGCCCCAGGTTGGCGAACGCGCGATCCTCTTTAATCTCGCTGAGAGGGACCGGTCGCGGCAATCGGCCGACGGCGCGGAGATCCACGACAGCGAGCTTCGGGTCCTGCTGCTTGGGATCGGGATAGGCTTCCGACTCGACGCGCGCGATTCCCACCACGGCCTTCTCGTCGCCGGTGTGATACACCAGCACCTCGTCCCCGGGCTTCATCTGCCGCAAGTGCTTCAAGGCGAGGTTGTTCTTGACCCCGTCCCAGACGGCCGTCTTCTGGCGCGCCAGGTCGTCGTAACTGTAGGTAGACGGCTCGGTCTTGACGATCCAGTAGTTCGGCATCTCCCCTCCCCAAGCGCTCGGGCGCCGGCTCTCGCTCCGCTACAAAACGACGCAGTCGCTGCGCGAGAGCCCGGCAACCTCACACGATTCCGGTACTCCATTCTACGATGGCCTCCACCAGGTCGCCCATTATCTCGCCATCCGTACGCCCCGACCGCTTGAGCACCTTGAAGGAGTGATCGCCACCCTCCACGAGGTGGAGGCTAGCCCGCGCGCCGAGCCGTTTCACGACCGGCCGTAGCAGCTTCAGGTCCGCGAAGTCGTCCCGTGTGCCCTGCAGGAACAGCATGGGAATGTGGACCTGCCCGAGGTGCTCCGCCCGCGAATCGCCGGGCCGGCCGGGCGGATGCAGCGGGAAGCCGAGAAACACGAGCCCGCGTACGCCGGGGAGCGGCTCCTCGGCCTGGGCCGTCGAGGTCATACGCCCGCCGAACGACTTCCCACCCGCCACGAGCGGCAGACCGGGCGCGAGCCTCGCCGCCTCGGCAACGGCGGCCCGTACGGTGGCAGCCGCCACGCCAGGTGGATCGGGCCGGCGGGCCCGCCACTCCATGTACGGGAACTGGTAGCGCAGCGTGGCGACGCCCCGCTCCGCGAGTCGCCGTGCGATCGCTTCGAGAAAGGGGTGCCGCATTCCCGCGCCCGCCCCGTGCGCCAACACGCAGAGGAGCCGCGCGTCGTCAGGCCGGAGCAACAGCCCCGACACGTCCCCGATCCGCAGCTCAGCCGAGGCGATCATGGAGCTGCTCGAGGGCCTGGAGGAGGTCGGGCTTCCGATCGAGCACCGGCCACAGCGGGTCGTCCTTCAGCTTCTTCATGCGCGCCGGGACGGTGCGGATCGTGAACGCGCGGATGTCCAGCTTCGGTGTGACCTCCTTCCACGTGAGCGGCGTGGAGACCGGGGCCCCGGAGAGCGGACGCGCGCTGAACGGGGCGACGAGCAAACGTCCATGCCCGTTCTGGACGTAATCGAGATAGACCTTGCCGCCGCGCTTCTGGACCTGGCGGGTGACGGTAGCGATCTCGGGAAGCTGGGCGGCGATGACGCGCGCGAGCAGCCCCCCAAGGGTGCGCGACTGCTCGTAAGTGACCTGCCGGCCGAGCGGGATCAGGACGTGGAGCCCGGTGGAGCCGCTCGTCTTGATGCCCGCGGGCAACCCGATGTCGTCGCACAGCGCCTTCACCGCCTGCCCAACCGTGACGACGTCGGTGAACGGGGCCTCCTTCGGGTCGAGATCGAGGATGCACCAGTCCGGGGTCTCGAGCGTTCCGACGCGCGACGACCATACGTGCAACAGGATCGCCGCCATGTTCGCGATGTACAGGAGCGAGGCCTCGTCGTCGCACACGAAGTAGTCCAGCTCGCGCTGCGAGTCTTCACTCCAGATGGTGACGGTGCGCACGAATGCCTGGGCGTACGCGGGCGCGTCCTTCTGGAAGAACGACTTGCCGTTGATGCCGTCGGGGAAACGCGTGAGCACGAGCGGCCGGTCCGCGAGATAGCGCAGCATCCAAGGCGACACGGCCCGGTAGTACTCAATCAAGTCGCCCTTGGTATAGCCTTCCTCGGGCCAGAAGACCTTCTGGAGATTCGTGTACTGCACGGCGTGGTGCGTGGTGTGTGGTTCCTCGGGTCGCGTACCGGCATCAACCACGGACCACTCACCACGCTGCTCGATCACGCACTCTTCCGGCTTCTTGTCGTCCCGGAACCGCAGAAAGACCGGTTGCCGCAGCAGGCCGTCCCCCGTGACCTCCTTGTACCGGACCTCGGCCACGAGCTCCGGCTTCACCCAGTGGCTCGCCTTCTCAGCCGGGATTGGACCCTCGAACGGCGGCCGGGGGATTGCGAGGGCCAGGAGCTGGTCCCCCACGTCTTTCAGCATCTGGCCGGTGAATCCACTGCCCGCACGACCGGCGTAGATGAGCTTCCCGTCGGCGTAGCCGCCCAGGTGGAGCGCTCCGAACCCGCCACGCGTGCCTTTGGGCTGGGTGTAGCCCACGACGACGAAATCGCCGGTCTTGTCGGCGCGGATCTTCTGCCAAAGGTCGGACCGGCCGCTCTTGTACGGTGCGTCGGCTTTCTTGGCGACGATGCCCTCCAATCCCATCCCCACCGCCCGGTCGTACAGCGCATCGCCGTCCTTCTCGAAGTGCTCCGAGTACTTGAGCGGCCCCGCCTCCGGCACCACCTTCCGCAGCAGTGTCTTGCGTCGCCACAGCGGCAGCGATCGCAGGTCGAACCCTTCCGCGGCCAGCAAGTCGAAGACATAGAGCGTGGCGGGCGTTTCGATGGACGCGTGCCGGATATCGGCGGAGCGTCCGATGCGCGCCCGGTTCTGGAGGCGCTGGAAGCTCGGTCGTCCGTGCTCGTCCGGGATCACCAGCTCCCCGTCCATGAGCAGGCTCGAATACGGCAGCGCGGCGAGCGTGCGGATCAGCTCGGGAAAGGCCGCGGAGTAGTCGTTGTCGTTGCGGGTGATCAGGCGCGCCGTTCCCCCTTCCTTCACCGCCCGCATGCGATAGCCGTCGAGCTTCACCTCGAAGATCCACCCGGCGCGCGAGAACGGCTCCTCGCGCGTTTCCGCGAGCATGGGAGCGACGTCCTCGGCCCGGACAATGCGCATCGGCGCCTTGAGCTTCTTCAGCTCGGCCACGAGCTTCGCCGCTTTCTTGTTGCCGTCGCGTAGCTCCTCGACCGTCAACCCCGACAGCACCGATCCGGCGGGAAACGTGGCCCCGTTCTTCGAGACATACGCATCCCGCTCCTTGATCAGGAGCCAGTCCTTCACCGACTTCTTGATCTTCACGAGCGTCCAGATGCCGCGCAGCTTGTAGCCGCGCAGCTCGAAGAGCAGCTTTCCCTTCGCGAATCCCGCCGCCGGGTCTTCGAGCGCCACCCACACGCCGCGGTCCCATACGATCACCGCGCCCGCGCCGTAGTTGCCTTCGGGGATGATCCCCTCGAAATCGCCGTACTCGATGGGGTGGTCCTCGACATGGACGGCGAGGCGCTTGTCGGCGGGGTCGCGCGACGGCCCCTTGGGGACGGCCCACGATTTCAGCACACCGTCCATCTCGAGCCGCAGGTCGAAATGCAGGCGGGTGGCGGCGTGCTGATGCACGATGAACCGCCGGCCCGGCAGGGCGGCGACGGAGCCCGAGGGCTCCGGCGTGCGGTCGGCGGAGCGCTTGGCGCGGTAGGGCTTGAGCGCGTCGTCGGCCGGCGGGCGGCTGGGTGTCACGGGCGTGGTCCATTGTAGACCGAAAGCGCACCGCGTGGCAATCGGCGCGGCCCGCGCAGGATGGACCCTCCCCCGCACCCGTGGTAATATCTTGGTGCCGTCCGTCCAACGGTCACCCATTCACCAGCAGGCCCTATGCCCGCACACTCGATTGGCTCCGCCACGATCTCCTTCGGGCTCGTCTCGGTCCCGATCAAGATGTTCTCGGCCGGCGAGTCGTCCGCCGCGATCTCGTTCAACTGGCTGCACAAGAAGGACGGCTCCCGTCTGAAGCAGCAGTACGTCTGCTCGAAGGACGGGGAGAAGGTCGAGAAGGAGGACATGATCAAGGGCTACGAGTTCGCCAAGGGCCGCTACGTCCAGTTCACGCCCGACGAGCTGAAGGCGCTCGAGGAAAAGGGGACGGGCTCGATCAACATCACCGAGTTCGTGGACGCCGACACGGTGGACCGGATGTACATGGACAAGGTCTACTTCATGGGTCCCGAGAAGGGCGGCGACCGCGCGTTCACGCTACTCGGCGAAGCGCTCAAGAAGACCCGCAAGGTGGCGATCGGACAGTGGGCGGCGCGCGGCAAGCAGTATCTCGTCATGATCCGGCCGCTCTCCCGGGGACTCGCGATGGAGCAGCTGCGCTACGCCACCGAAGTGCGCTCCATCGACGAGGTGCCGATCCCGAAAGTCGACGTGAAGAAGGCGGAGCTCGACATGGCGGTGCAGCTCATCGAGCAGGCGGCGAGCGAGAAGTTCGAGCCCCAGAAGTACGAGGACACGGTCAAGGCGCGCATCCAAGAGCAGATCCAGCGCAAGGTGGACGGCCAGGAGATCACCGAGGAGCCGGCCGAAGCGCCCAAGACGCAGATCATCGACCTCATGGAGGCGCTCAAGGCGAGTCTCGCGAAGGGCAAGGGCTCGACCGGCGGCGAGCGCAAACCCGCGAAGCGGGCCGAGCGTGCGCAGCGCGCGGCCGACGCGAAGCCGGCCAAGAAGCGCAGGGCCGCCAGCGCCTAGGCGATGACGGGCTACACCACCGGGGAGGTCGCGAGGCTCCTCGGCCTGTCTCCCGCGCAGATCCGATCCTACACTCGAGCCGGATTCCTCGCCCCCGCGCGCGCGGCGCGGGGAGAGCTGCGCTTTGCCTTTCAAGATCTGGTGCTGCTGCGGGCCGCCAAGGGCCTGATGGCGGCCCGGATCCCCGCGGCGAAAATCCGCGGCTCGCTGCGCCGGCTGAAGCAGCAGCTGCCGCGCGGTCGTGCCCTCTCGGAGCTGCGCATCACGGCGGAAGGGCACCGCGTGGTGGCGCGCGATGGGGCGCTCGCCTGGAATCCGGATTCCGGGCAGCTGGTGCTCGATTTCGACGTGGCAACGCTGGCCGAACGCGCCGCGCCGCTGGCGCGCCGCCAGGCGGCAGCTGCCCGGCGCGTGGAGGACGATCTCGACGCCGAGCAGTGGTTCGATCTGGGGCTCGAGCTCGAAGTGAGCGCGCCCGAGGACGCGCGCGATGCCTACCGGCGGTCGCTCGAGCTGGATCCGCATCACGCCGACGCGCGCGTGAACCTGGGACGGCTGCTGGTGGAATCCGGCCGCGCCGAGGAGGCGGAGACGCACTTCCGTGCGGTGCTGGCCGACCATCCCGACCACGCCACCGCCTGGTACAACCTCGGCATCGCGCTGGAAGACCGGCGGCGTCTCAACGACGCGGTCAAGGCGTACGAGCAGGCGATCGCGGCCGACCGCCGGCTAGCGGACGCCTACTTCAACCTGGCGCGGTTGTACGAGCAGGTGGGGAAGCGCGCCGCGGCCCTGCGCAACCTGTCGAAGTACCGGCTGTTGACCGAGCGATAGGGCTCACACCGGCACCGCCGCCGCGTCCCATGCCGCGCGCCACGGCGCCGTGCGCCGACCGGGTCGAACCTGACGCGGTGCCTGGCGCGGCGTTGTAAAGGGACCGGCCGAGCGCGTACTCCGCCGCGAACAGCGGGAGCGTCGCGTAGCTCGCGTAGCGATGGATCGTGAGGCGGACCGAGTAGAAGTTGCTGTACTCGACGGCGCGCGGGCGCCTGGCCCCGGTATCCACGGGAGGCGGCGTCAGCAATGCCGATGACGACACCGGTGGAGGAGCGGCGGGGGGGCCCGGGGGGAGGGGCTGCTGCCACGCGCCGCTCGCCGCCATGAGGAACACCAGTGATTGCATGAGCAGTCCTTCATGAAGAAGACGACTCGACCCCTCCAGGCGCACTACGTACCCGGAACTAAGGGCCGGTGGTCCACGGCGCGGTGCTGAATCATCCAAGCATCTCCGCGAACTGTTGCGCCAGCTTGGGCCCGATCCCCGACTCTTCATGCTTGAAGAAGATGAAGGCATCGTGCCACCCCGTCCCCAGATCCTTTACCTCTTCCGCCCACCGCTCGAGGTCCTTCTTCTTGTAGCCCTCGTCTCGCAACCGGAGGTAGCCCCAGTCTGCCGTGGCGACCAGCGGAGTGTGGCCCTCCTCGGTGTCGGCCACGCACAGTGCGGCATTGCCGACACGCAGTGCCTCGTACACGTCGTCCGTGAGCCACGATTCGTGGCGGAACTCCCAGGCGCAGCGCAGGTCAGCGGGGAACTGGGTGAGGAGATCGTTGAGGCGATCGATATCCTTTTTGAAGTTGGGAGGCAGCTGAAACAGGATCGGCCCGAGCTTGGGGCCGAGCTTGCGCGCCGTTTCGAGGAAGTAGCGCAGCGGGTCGTCCACGTCCTTGAGCCGGGCGATGTGGGTGATGCGCTGGGGCGCTTTGAGAACGAACGTGAACCCGGCGGGCGTGGCCGCGTCCCACCCCGCCACGGTCTTCGCGTTCGGCATGCGGTAGAACGTGTAGTTCACTTCGACCGTCGAGAGCCGCTGGGCGTAGTACTCGAGCATCCCGGACTCGCGCATCTTCGCCGGGTAGAACGTCCCCTTCCACTCCGGGAAGTTGTAGCCGGAGGTCCCGACGCGGAGGTTCACGCTACGCTACCCACACGGTCTTCACGTTGACGAACTCGCGCAGCCCGTACTCCGACAGCTCGCGCCCGTAGCCGGAGCGTTTCAGCCCGCCGAACGGCAGCCGTGGATCCGACTTGACGAGGCCGTTCACGAACACGCTCCCCGCCTCGAGCTCGCGCGCGATGCGCTCGCCGCGCTTCGCGTCCGCGGTCCACACCGACGCGCCCAGCCCGTAGGCCGACGCATTCGCGAGCTCGATCGCCTCGGCCTCGTCCTTGGCGCGAATGACGGCTGCCACCGGCCCGAACGTCTCCTCGTCGAACGCCGGCATCCCTCGCGTCACCGCGGCGAGCACCGTAGCAGGGTAGAAGGCGCCCGGTCCGGGGGGGAGCTCCCCGCCGAGCAGCAGGCGCGCGCCGCGCCGCACCGACGCCTCCACCTGGCGGTGCAGATTGGCCCGCAGATCGAGCCGCGCCTGCGGGCCGATCGCCGTCGCCGGATCGAGCGGATCACCCACCTTGCGGGCGGCCATCGCAGCCGTCAGCCGCTCGAGGAACCGGTCCGCGACCCCGTCTACCACGATGAACCGTTTCGCCGCGATACAGCTCTGGCCGCTGTTGACGACGCGCGCCTGGGCGGCGGTCTCGGCGGCCCGTGCGATGTCCGCGTCCTCGAGCACGATGAAGGGATCGCTGCCGCCCAGCTCGAGCACCGTCTTCTTGAGGTGCCGCCCGGCCTGCTCCGCGACCTGGCTCCCGGCGCGGTCGCTGCCCGTGAGCGTGACCGCCCGCACCCGCGGATCGGCGATGACGCGGCCGGCGGCCTCATTCGACAGCAACACCGTGCGGAACAGCCCATCGGGGAAGCCCGCGTCGCGAAACACGGCTTCGATGTCGAGCGCGCAGCGCGACACGTTGGGCGCGTGCTTCAGGATGCCGGCGTTTCCCGCGGCGAGCGCGGGAGCGGCAAAGCGGAACACCTGCCAGAACGGGAAATTCCAGGGCATGATGGCGAACACCGGGCCGAGCGCGTCCAGCCGAACGTAGCTCGACGAGCCATCGGTCTCGCGCGGCTGCTCCGCCAGCAGCTCCTCCGCGTGCTCGGCGTAGTAGTCACACACCCAGGCGCACTTCTCGGCTTCGCCCACGCCCTGCGCGAGCGGCTTGCCCATCTCGAGCGCCATCGTGCGGGCGTAGGCTTCCTTCCGCTCGCGCAGGATGCGAGCGGCACCTCGCAACCGCTCGGCACGCGCCCACACCGCTTGGCGTCGCCAGTCGCGCGACGCCGCGTCGGCGCCCGCGAGGATCCGATCGAGTGCCTCGGGCGGGGTCTCCTCGAAGGTCTCGAGGACCGCCCCGGTGGCGGGGTTGATCGACTGGAAGCTCACGCGATCACCTCCGCCCGGTCGCGCACGCGGTCCACGGTACAGAGAAAGCCGAGCGGCTCCTCGCCGGTGGCCCGGAACTGGTGCGCCACACCGGGGGACACGTACACGCAATCGAACGGAGCGAGCTCGTAGCTCCGCTCACCCAGCGTCACTCGCCCGCGGCCCCGGATCACGACGACGGCATGCGGATGCTGGTGCCGCTCGAGCGTTGAGTAGCCACCCGGCTGGATCTCGAAATAGCGAGTGAGAAAGTTGAACGGCTCCTCACCCGCTCCCTCTCCGAGGAGCGTCTGTCGGGTCACGTCCTTGTAGGGCACGTCGCCGGGCTTGTACTCCCGCAGTGGCACCGTGTCCCAGCGATAGTCGAGAAACTTGAGAACCTTCGATCGATCATCCATGGGAGTGTCGTTTGACCGCCTCGACCAGCCGCCGCGCCGCACGCTCGAGATCCGGTTGCGCGTACAGGCTCGAGCCGAGGAGAAAGACGGTGTCCGCCCCGTAGCGCTCGATCCAGTGCGGTACGCGCGCCGCGTCGATGCCGCCCGCGGGCACGGGGAAGGCGGGGCGCACGGGGCCGAGCGGGCCGCGCAGCCGCGCGTTGATCGCGACGCACGTCCGTTCCGAGAACGTAAACCGCCCGCCCACGTTGGGATAGATCACCGCGTCGCTGCCGGCCACGCGAAACAGATCGCCCAGGAGCACCGCGGGCGCGATACCGTGGTCGCCCTGGAAGAACGCCCCGGCGAGCGACGGGTGCGACACGACGGCGAGCCCGGTCGCTCGGCTCACCGCGCCCACGGAGCCGAGACCCGCCGGCAGCGCGTTCACGACCACACCGCGGCAGCCGGCCCGCCGCGCGAAATCGGCCCGCTCCACTATCGCGGCGGCGTCGCTCGTCACGTTCGGCAGGTAGAGCGTGTTGCCCCCGGTCTCGCGATTCGCCCGTGTCACGGCTTCCTGGCAGCGCTCCACCCGCTCGCGGAACGGCGCTGCCGTCTGGTCGACGAGACTGTGATCGTCCTTCACGAGACCGATCCCGGCGCGCGCGAAGGTGTACGCCAGCTCGGCGAGCCCGGCCGCCGAGAGCCCGAGCGGCTTGAGGGCCGCGCACAGGAGGGGCCCTCGAGCGGCGGCCGCGAGGTCGCGCACGCCGGGGATGCCGAGGCGCGGGCCACCGAGCGCCGCGAGCAGGTCGTCCGGCCAGTCGATGCCGGCGACGAGGACGCCGCGCTTGAGCGAGATGTTGCCGAACAGGAGGTTCAGGAGCTGCGGGACATCCTCGCACACGAGGCTCGTGTCGAACGAGACAACGGCGCGCGAGCGCCCCCGGCCGGCCGCCCTGACCGACTCGACGCGCCCCGCGACGCGGGCGGCGAGTTCCGACGGCACCGTGTCGCGGGGAAGCTCCACGGTCTGCTCGAACGCGAGGTCGCGCGCCGTCGCGGCGGCCGTACGGGTCGAGCCGGCGAGGTGGTACGTCACCCTCAAACGCATGGTGATCGCGGTCACGCTCCCTGATAGGTCACCCCGCGGCAATTTGAATGGCTTGCCGC
>JAEHDT010000151.1 GCA_016880225.1 Gemmatimonadota bacterium
ACCACGGCGAGCACGGCCACCTGACGCGCGGGCGGCGCGGCGTGGGGCTCCACACGCTCCAGCGCGAGCGCCGCGGCGTGTGCCGCGCGGCCCAGCCGCGCCGGCACCAGGCCATACGCCCGCTCGATCGCCCGTGCAAGGCGCGGCGCCGGCAACACGCTCCACGGCCGGCGCCACAGCACGAGCTCGTGAAACGGCATGGCGGGCCCGCCGCGGCGTGGCGTGATGGCGTCGTAGGCGAGCGCGAATTGCGGGAGCGGAACGAGCGGCAGGCGGGCGGGGCGCAGCCGCCGCTCCACCTCCAGCTCGGTGGTGAGCGCCAGCCGGCCGGGATCTACCAGGGCGCGGAGCCGCCGCGCCGGTTCCGCATCGCCGGCGAAGATGTGGTCCGGATCGAGCTCGACCACGCGCGACTCGCAGCGCGTCACGCCCGCCACGTCGAGCGCGAGCCAGCGCCGGTCGTCCACGTCGAAGCGCAGCCGACAGCTCGCGCCGCGCCGCTGCAGATCGCCGTCGCGCGTGTCGAAATAGAGATCGCGGTGAAAGCTCCGCCGCACGGGACCGGGGCGGAGGCCGAGCGGCAGCGGCGCCGCCACCAGCTCGTCCAGGCGCGCGGCGCCCGGCACATCCCACCGCAGCTCGCTCACCGCCTCAACTCTGCCGGCAACCGCGGACGAATTCGCGACGGACGCGCCCCGCGTCGTTGATGGTTCTATAGAACTCGTCGTAGTAGTCGAGCGCCTGCTGGATCCGCTTGAGCTCCAGTCCCTCCGGCTCCATGCCGCGATACAGCGCGTAGATCGGGTCCTTCTGGCGGTTGAACCGGACGAACAGCGCGTCGAACTCTTGGGGCGCGCGGCAGGTGCCCCGGAACGTGCGCTCGCGCACGTTGCGGATCTGGAGCCGCGGATCGGGCTGGGCGTACGGCGTCCAGATGACTCCCGACCAGTCGAAGTCGTAGGGGACA
Organism: Gemmatimonadota bacterium; assembly: GCA_016880225.1. Taxonomy (GTDB): domain Bacteria; phylum Gemmatimonadota; class Gemmatimonadetes; order Gemmatimonadales; family GWC2-71-9; genus AG41. The sequence continues at coordinate 968 of JAEHDT010000151.1, forward strand.
GGGTACACGACGCCGGTCGAGTCGCGGATCAGGACGATGTTGTGCAGCGCCGACACCGCCCAGTCGGTGTTGCCGATCATGTACTGGAACATGGCGGCGAGGCCCATTTGCTCGAAGTCGAGGTCCGGCTGCAGCACCCCCTTCTGCTCCAGCACCTGGGCGGCGTTGCGCCGCGCCATGCGGTCGTCGTCCTCCACGAAGAAGGCGTTGCGGGTCTCGGCGGCGTGTTTGCCGGCGGCGTCGGCGTAGGTCACGCGCGCGAGCCGCACGCGGAAGCTCTTGTCGGTGAGGAGATTGTAGGCGCGGTAGATGAGGTACTCCTCGAGCACGTAGTTCGCATAGGAGCGGCCGCCCCGGCATTGCACGGAAAGCTTGAGGCTGCCCTGGTGGGCGAACAGCGTGTGCGCGCTTTGCTCGCGGTCGAATGTCACCTTGAGGGGCGGATACTGGCACGTGGCGAGGCGGAAATGGCCACGGGTGCGGAGCTGCACGGGGAGCGCGACCGAGTCGCCGGACGCGGCGACGTACGACAGCACGCCGGGAACGTCTCGCTTCTCGCTGCCGCGCTGCTTCGTGATCGCGCCGAAGTCGGCAGTGAGCGTCAGGGCGAGCGGCTCCGCGGCGTCAAACAGGCGCGCGCGCGCGACGGGCTCCGAGTCGGCCAGCGCTTGAGCGCCGGTGGGCCGGGCCGGGAGGCTCGCGAACAGGAAAAGGGCCGCACCGCACGTGCGGGTCACCCGCTGGAGGGTCACGCCGCAACTTACGGGCGGCCGGGGAGGCTCGCCAGCGACGCCCGAGACGGGCAACTTAGTGGGCGTGCGCTGGATGGCCGGTGTCGGGGGCGCGGTGCTGCTTGCCGTGGTCCTGTGGGACGCGTTCGAGACGATCATCCTGCCGCGGCGGGTGAGCGGTAGGATCCGCCTCACCAAGTTGTTCTACCGGTTCACGTGGATCCCGTGGCGCGGCACGGCGCGGCTGCTGTCGGGCCGGCGGCGTGACGCGTTCCTCTCCTTTTATGGTCCTCTCTCGTTGATCCTGCTGCTCGCTTTGTGGGCGGCCGGGATCGTACTCGCCTTCGGGTTGCTGCAATGGGGGGCGGGTTCGGCGCTCACCTTCGCGGGGGGGCTGCCCGGCTTCGGGTCCGACGTGTACATGAGCGGCACGACGTTCTTCACGCTGGGATTGGGCGACGTGGTGCCCAAGAGTGCGGTGGCCAAAGGACTCACGGCGGTCGAGGCTGGGATGGGGTTCGCCTTCCTCGCGGTGGTGATCGGCTATTTCCCCGTGATCTATCAGGCGTTCTCGCGTCGCGAAGTGGCGATCTCGCTGCTCGACGCCCGCGCCGGCTCACCGCCCAGCGCGGCGGAGCTGTTGTGGCGGCACCGGGGCGATCCCGGTGCGGCGGCGCTCGCCGACCTGTTACGCGAGTGGGAGCGCTGGGCCGCCGACGTGCTCGAGAGCCATCTGTCGTATCCGCCCCTCGCGTACTTCCGGTCACAGCACTACAACGAGTCGTGGCTCGCCGCGCTCACGACCATCCTCGACACGAGCGCGGTCGTGATGGTCGGCCTCGAAGGATGGTGCCTGCGCCAAGCAGAGCTCACCTTCGCCATGGCGCGTCACGCGGTGGTGGACCTGGCACAGGTCTTCAGCACGCCACCGGGGCACGCCGGCGACCGTCTGCCAGCGGCGGACCTGGCGCGCCTGCGGGAACGGCTGGCGAGCGGCGGCATGCGACTCAAGGCACGCCCCGACTTCGAGGAGCGGCTGACGGAGCTGCGCCGCATGTACGAGCCCTACGTGATCGCGCTGTCGCGCTACCTCTCGCTACCTCTGCCGCCCTGGATCCGAGCCACCGAGCGGCCCGACAACTGGCAGACCAGCGCATGGGACCGGGTGGTACGGCTGCCGGCCCGCGACTCGAGCGAGGACCACTTCTAGACGACGCCGGAGAGAGGTGCCTAAGGCGGGGTGCTGCCCATGCGCACCCCTACTTCGTCCAGGTGTTTCAGCATGTCCGCGGGGTCCTGATACACGCGATAGGCGCCGGCGCGCTCCAGCTCGTCTTCGCCGTACCCGCCGGAGAGGAGCCCCACGCCGAGCGCACCGGCCCGCCGCGCGGCGAGCAGATCCCACACGCTGTCCCCGACCACCACGGACTCGTCGATCGGGACCTGCAGCCGCGCCGCGGCGGCGAGGAACAGATCGGGATCGGGCTTGGCGTGCTCCACCTGATCGCGGGTCACGACCGGCACGCCGGCCGGAACGCCCAGCATGTCGAGCGTAGGCTTGGCGCTCTCCATTCGTCCGCTCGTGCCAATCGCCCACGGCACGCCGGCGCTCGTCAGGTAGGCGAGCAGCTCGCGGGCCCCGGGGAGCGGACGCACCTGTTCCACCTGGCGGGCATACGCCTCCGCGTGCACCCGCCGGATCTGGGCCGCCTGCTCGGGCTTCAGATCGCGGCCGGTCTCGCGGAACAGCGCGTTGACGAACAATCCGCCGCTCATGCCGATGCGGCGGTGGATGCGCCACACCGAGAGCTCGATGCCGGCGCTCTCCAGCGCCTCGCGCCAGGCGAGCACATGCTGGTACACGCTGTCCACCAGCGTGCCGTCGAGATCGAAGAGGAATGCCGGACCGGGTTGCACGGTCCCGGAATCTAGCCGGCCTTACGCCGTGCGGCGGGTGAGCTTCGCCTCCGAGGCGGTGTCGCGCGAGAGGTCCCGCTGGCCCAGCTGGATGCCCACCTTCTGGAGGAACTCGTTGGGTGGCGTGCCGCCGGCGAACACCCAGACGTAGTCGTTCGGGACTTCGCGCACCTTGCCCGCGACCTCGAGCAGCACGGACTTCTCCCGGATCTCCACCGGCTGCGAATTGAAGATCACCTTCAACCTGCCGGTCTTGGTGTACTCAGGCAGGCGCTTGGCGTTGCGCTCCTTGATACGGCTGAACGCCTCCTTCCGGTACGACAGGACGACCTGGTTGCCCTTCTGATGGGCGAGCCCCATCGCCGCCTCGACGGCGCTGTCTCCGCCGCCCACCACCAGGATCTTCGCGCCGGTGTAGGCATCCGCCTCGATCAGGCTGTACATGACCTTGGGGAGCTCTTCTCCCTTGATGTCGAGCTTGCGCGGCGTGCCGCGGCGGCCGAGGGCGAGGATCACCGTCCAGGCGCGGTATCGGCCCTTGGTGGTGTGGATGGAGAAGGAGCCGTCCGCCTCCTTCCGGATGTCTTCGACCTTTTCGCTGGTGTGCACCTTGAGCCCCGCCTGGCGGTGCAGCTTCTGCCAGAAGTGAAGCAGCTCTTCTTTTGAGATCTTGAGCTTCTTGAACTTGCCGTGGAGCGGGAACTCGACCGGGCTCGTCATCACGAGCTTCTGGCGCGGGTACTTCGCGACGGTGCCCCCGAACTCGTCCTGCTCGAGCGTGACGTAACTGAGCTTGCGCTCGATGGCGCGGAGCGATGCGCTGATGCCGCCCGGTCCTGCCCCGACCACGCACACGTCGTGCACGCCCGGCACGGACCGGCCGCGCTTGATCTGGCCCAGGCGGGCGGTGATGGTGTCGATGCAGTCGCGCCCCTGGTTGACGGCATTCTTGATGAGCGCCAGGCCGCCCAGCTCGCCGACGATGAACATGTTCGGGACGTTGCTCTCGTGCTGCGGCGTGAGCTGCGGCATGTCGGCTCCCACGCTGGGGCTCGCCATCACGATGGTGATGGCGCCGACGGGGCAGGCTTCGGCGCACAGCCCGTGCCCGATGCACTTGTGCCCGTTCACGATGCCCGCCTTGCCGCCGATCACCGCCAGCACGTCGCCCTCGGGGCACACGTCGACGCAAGCACCGCAGCCGATGCAGTAGGTGGCGTCGATGTGGGGGTGCTGGGCGCGCGGGCCGCCTGAGAAGAGCTTGCCGCGCTCGGCGGCGGCGCGGGCGGCGGTCTCCTTCTTCCTCATGCGCCGCAGGTGCGACGTAATAAGGAAGAGCAGCAGGACCCCGAAGGTGACGTACATCAGCTTGTCGTTCATGTGCTCCTTCATGAAGCGCCGGCTACTTCCCTTGTATCGTGCCGGGGCAGCGTGTCCCGTTTCGCTTCACGTGTAGCGCGGGCGCGCGCCGTGGCTCACAAGGTACACTCCTTGCGCGTACCGCCGCTGCAGTTTCCGTTCCGAAATGTTGCACGGCAGCCGCCCGGTGCGACCGTGGGCCAGATCACCGCCCCGATGCGTCAAGTGGAGTAAAAGACAGATCCCCATGTCCCACTCCGGCCCCGTCCCGACCCCTGGTGCGAGGCTCGAGCGGCGAGCTACGCCGCCCGGGCGCCCTCCGGTGCGCGTGTACGCCACCCGCCCGCCGATCCAGCTGCACGAGCGCGAGCCGGCGCGGCGACGCGCGCCCTTCAAGCTCTTCGTGGTGGCGCTCGTGGCGATCTGCGTTGCCGGTTGGCCGTCCTACTACGCGCTCCCCATGGCCGCCCGGGTACGGAGCCCGCTGCACCCCTGGCTCAAGTCGTCGGGTTACATCGGCCAGAGCGCGGGACTCCTGGCGCTCGTCATTTTCGTCTTCCTCTGGCTGTACCCGCTGCGCAAGAAGTTCCGCTCGCTCGCCTTCACCGGGTCGATCGCCCGCTGGCTCGACGTGCACGTGCTCGCGGCGCTGGCCTTGCCGCTGCTCGTCGCGATCCACGCCGCCTGGCGGTTCGAGGGCCTGATCGGGCTGGGCTTCTGGAGCATGATGGTGGTCTGGGTGTCGGGCATCGCCGGCCGTTACATCTACGCGAAGATCCCGCGCGGCAAGGCGGGCGTCGAGCTCACGCTGGAGGAAATCGCCACCCGCCGCCGGGAGCTGCTCGAAGAGATCGCCCACGCGAGCGGGCTCGACGTGAATCTGGTGGAAGCGACGCTCGCCGCGGGGCAGTCGCCGGGGACGCACCGGGGGGCTCTGGGCACGCTGTGGCGCATGGTCGCCGACGACCTCGCTCGTCGGCGCGCGGCCAGCAAGCTGCGCCGGTTGTGGGAGGCGAGGAGCCCGCGCCGCCGCAAGCACGACCGTCAGATGCTCCGCGCCATGCTGCGGCTCGCACGCCGCGAGATGGCGCTGGCGCAACAGGCGCGTATGCTCGACGCAACACACGCCGTGTTCCGCTACTGGCACGTGCTGCACCGTCCCGTGGCGGTTGCCGCGCTCCTGGCGGTTCTGATCCACGTCGCCGTCGTGGTCGCACTCGGCGCGACGTGGCTGTGGTGAAGGGTGGCCTCGTTGCGCTGGCGCTCAGCTGCCTCGCGGGTTCGCTCGCCGCGCAGATCTCGCCTGGCCCGCTGGCCCGGCCCCATCAGCAGCTCGAAGGGGCCCTGCGCTGCGTCTCGTGTCACGGCGGCGGCCGCAAGGAACAGATGACCGCGCGCTGCCTCGAGTGCCACAAAGAGATCGCCTGGCTGGTGCAGCAGGGCCGGGGGTACCACGCGCGCGTGCGCGACCAGGAATGCGCCACTTGCCATCCGGATCACGCCGGGCGGGACTTCGCGATGATCAGCTGGCCGGGCGGCGACTCGAGCCGCTTCGATCACGCGCGCACCGGGTGGCCGCTCGACGGGAGCCACCTGAAGACGCGGTGCGGCGATTGCCATAAGCCGGCGTTCCGGGTCGCGCGGGCGGCGAAGCTGTCCGAGCGGCGCGGGCCGAATTGGGGCTGGGTGGGCCTCGAGCGGGCGTGCGTCACTTGCCATGAAGACGTGCACAAAGGGCGCCTCGGCACGGCCTGTGCCGACTGCCACACGACCATCGATTTCAAGACCATCGCCCAGGGCAAGTTCAACCACGACCGGACGCACTATCCCCTGCGCGGCCGCCACCGCACCGTGGCGTGCGAGAAATGCCACGACTTCTCCGGGGGCAAAGTCATTCACAGCCCGCCGTTCGCGAATTGCACCGACAGCCACCGCGACGCGCACGCCGGCACCGCCACCCTCGCCGGCCGGGTGGTGGACTGCGCCTCGTGCCACGTGGTGGAGGACTGGCGCCCGGCGACGTACACGGTGGCCCAGCACCGCAACACGAAGTACCCGCTCGAGGGCAAGCACCAGCAGGTGACGTGCGCCGACTGTCACGTCAAGAATCCGCCGGGCGTGCCCACCACGCAGCTCGGCTCCGCCGGCGTGTGGATGCGGCCCGCCGCGGCGCAGTGCCGCGACTGCCACGCCGACGACCACAACGGCCAGCTCGCGTCGCGCCCCGACCGCGGGGCGTGCAGCGCCTGTCACAAGGTGGAGGGCTGGACTCCCTCCACCTTCACGGTCGCGCAGCACGCCGACCTGCGGCTCAAGCTCGAGGGACGCCACGCCGACATCGCCTGCGCAGCGTGCCACGGCCCCGACCGCAAGGACCTACCGCCATTGCCGGGGAATCAGGTCCTCGGCAAGGCGGGCGTGGCCTTCAAGATCAAGGAGATCGAGTGCGTCTCGTGCCACGTCGATCCCCACAAGGGACGCTTCGCGGCGGGCGGCCCCCGTGCCACGGCCGGCGGGTGCCTCGCCTGCCATGACGTGCGCTCATTCCGGCCGGCCACGGCCGACGTGGCGACGCACGCGAAGTTCAGCTTCGCGCTCGAGGGCGCGCATCGGGCGACGGCGTGCGTCGGGTGCCACGACGAGTTCAAGCGCACCGGAGCAACCAAGCGGTCGTCCCTGGTGCGGGCGGCCGGCGGCATCGGCGAGCTCAGCTTCGCCGCGAAGCACGACTGCGTGGCGTGTCACGAGACGCCGCACGGACGGCAATTCGATGCGCGCAAGGACCGGGGCCGATGCGATGCCTGCCATGGCGTGGATGCATTCGCGCCGGCGTCCGAGTTCGACCACACGAAGGACGCGTCGTTCTCGACGAAGGGCGCCCACGAGAACGTCCCGTGCAACCAGTGCCATCCGAGGGACCCGAAGGGCCGGACGGCGAAGGATCTGATCTACCGGCCGGTCTCGGGGAAATGCGAGAGTTGCCACGGCAAGGAGTCCAAATGAGAGGCCTCATCTTGCTCGGGCTGTCCCTGGTGATCGTGGCGCCCCTCCAGGCCCAACAGCGTACCAGCCAGGCCCAGCAGCGTACCCGCTCGCCGCACGGCGATCTGAAGATGGAGTGCATGACCTGCCACATCTCCAGTGGCTGGACGCCGATACGAGTGGCCAAGACGTTCGACCACGCCAAGGTGGGGGGGTTTGCCCTTGCCGGGGCCCATGGCACCACCACGTGCCGGGCCTGCCACCAATCCCTCGATTTCAAGGGCGTCAAGTCGGACTGCGTGTCCTGCCACGTGGATAAGCACCGCGGCGAACTGGGCGCGAACTGCGCCCGCTGCCACACCGCGCGCAGCTTCCTCGATCGCGAGATGATGGTCCGCGCCCACCAGCTGACCCGGTTCCCCCTGCAGGGCGGGCATATGGGCGTGGAGTGCTCCAGCTGTCACACACCGGGCCCGCAGGGTTCGATGCAATTCGTCGGGACGCAGCGGGATTGCGTCTCCTGCCACCGGCCGGACTTCAATACCGCCCCGAACCACGTGGCCGGCAACTTCCCGACCACCTGCGCCGGCTGTCACAACCAGGTGGCCTGGAACCGGGTCTCCGGGCTGGCCGGCGGCAGCCATCCCACGACGCCGATCGCGCTGGCCGGAGTGCACAGCCACAGCCAGTGCGCCGACTGTCACCTGGCGGGCCAGGCGTACTCCGCCGTGCAGCGGACCTGCGACGGCTGTCACCACAGCGACTTCGCGGGCGCCAAGGACCCGGACCACGTGGCCGCGGGGTTCTCAACCAACTGCACCACGTGCCACGCCCTCGTGCCGGCGTGGATGGGCGCGACGTACGCGCACGCCACCTCGCCGATAGATCCGAAGCAGGGGGCCCATGGCGCGGTCACCTGCACGCAGTGTCACACCAAGGCGCCGTATTCGAGTGTGGCGACTACCTGCGACGGGTGTCACCACGCCGACTACCTCGCGACGACCAATCCGAGCCACACGGCCGCCGGGTACTCGACCGACTGCGCCTCCTGCCACCAGGTGCTGGCGGGCTGGGCCGGAGCCAACATCAATCACCCGACGAGCCCCATCGCGCTGACCGGAGTGCACGCCAACAGGCAGTGCGCCGACTGCCATCTGACGGGCCAGGCGTATTCCGCCGTGCAGCAGACATGCGACGGCTGCCACCACAGCGACTTCGTGGGCGCGAAGGCTCCTGACCACGTGGCCGCAGGGTTCTCGACCAACTGCACCACCTGCCACGCCCTCGTGGCGGGCTGGACGGGCGCCACGTACGCGTCCCATCCCACGTCGCCGATCGATCCCAAGCAGGGGGCGCATGGCGCCGTCACCTGCACGCAGTGTCATACCAAGTCGCCCTACTCGAGTGCGCCGACGACCTGCGATGGGTGTCACCACGCGGACTACGTCGCGACGACCAATCCGAACCATGCAGGCGCAGGGTTCGCTCTCACCTGTGCCGACTGCCACAAGATCGTGGCCGGCTGGACCGGGGCGACGTTTGCCAGTCACCCCTCTGCGCCGCTCGCGATGACCGGGCTGCACGCGATGCCCCCTCGGATCTGCACCGATTGTCACAAGAGCACGTCGTACTCGAGCGTAGCGCAGACCTGCGACGGGTGCCATCACTCCGACTACATCAGCGTAACCGACCCGAACCACACTGCGGTGGGCATGGATGCGTTCGCGGCAGCCAACTGTTCCAACTGCCACGCGCCGACCAAGACCTCATGGACCGGGCCGACGTGGACCCACAAGACCATCGTCAACCCTCGGTCCCTGAGCCTGCCCCATAAGGGCGCCAGCTGCGCGGACTGCCACCAGACCGTGACCAACTACACGCTCTGGAGTTGTGCGAAGTCCGGCTGCCACTCAAAAGTGACCGGCCCTTGAGTACTCGGGTGGAAGCGGACATGCAATGACGGCGGGCGCACTCCGGTGGCCCGTGCTCTTGGGCCTGCTGGTGCCGGCCGCGGCCGGGGCCCAGCAGGTCGCTCCGACGCGCATCGCCAGTGTCACCTACCTGGGGATGGGCTGGCTCTTCATCGACGCAGGAACCGCGGAGGGCCTGCGGCAGGGCACTGAAGCGGAGGTCGTGCGGCGCGGCCGCACGGTCGCCGTGCTGCGGGTCGAGTCGCTGGGCGACCACCAGGCGTCCTGCACCGTCGTGACCAGCCAGCTTCACCCCGTCGTCGGGGATTCCGTTCGATTCACGCCGGTCGCCCCGCCAGCGAGGACGCCGCCGGTCGTCGCCGCACGGCCGCCCGCGCCCACCGCGCCCGCTCCGCGACCTGTGCCGCCGCCCCGAGACTCCGCACGTGCAGTGGCGAGCGTCGCTCCACCGGCCGCGGCGCCGGCCGCGCGGCCGCCGGCCGTGCAGCCGCCGGCCCCGCCACCGGCGGCCGTGCAGGCGCCATCTCGGCCGGACTCGACCGTCGCGGCCCGCGCGCAGCAACCCACGCGGGACACGACGCCCGTACGGCCAGGCACTGCGACGGTGACCTTCCTATCGGGAACGGAGGTCTACGTCGGTGCCGGACGCAAGGAAGGACTGATCGACGGCTCGGAGTTGTCCCTCATGCGACACGGCTTGGTGGTTTCCACCCTGCGGGTGAAGTTCCTCGCCTCACACCAGTCGTCGTGCGAGGTGATTCGGGGCGCCACGGACATCGCGGTAGGCGACTCGGTGCGCTTCGTGCCCCGCGCTCCCGCTGCCGGGACAGGCGCCGCCGTGGCGGCGCGGTCGCGCGGCCCACGGCGCCTGAGCGGGCCGGGCATCCACGGCCGGGCCGGCATGCGCTATCTCCGCGCGACGTCCACGACGACGGGCGATTCAACGATGCCCGCGAGCAACACCGGCTTCAATCAGCCGTCGTTCGATCTCCGCATGAACGGACTGAGCATCGGGGGCACCGCCATGGGGCTCGCGGTTGATCTCCGGACCCGACGGACCGTGACCTCTTCGACCGGGCAGGCGGACAGGGTTGATGGGAGAACCCGCGTGTATCAGGCGGCGGTCTTCTGGGGCGAGCCGGGTGCCCGATTCCGGACCGTCGCCGGACGCCAGTACCTGACGGCGGTCACGTCGGTCAGCATGTTCGACGGCGGGCTGATCGAGTTCAATGGCCCGCGCGTCACGTTCGGCGCCTTCGGCGGCCTCGAGCCGGATGCCGTGAACCTCGGCTTGTCCAGCGACATCCAGGACTTCGGCGGATACGTCCAGTTCCACAATCACCCGGGCACCCTCACCTCGTGGACGCTCACCACAGGCGCGGTCGGCTCGCTTCAGGCGAGTCACGCCAACCGCGAGTTCGGCTTCCTGCAGGCGAACGTCAGCAACAGCCACTTCTCCTTCTATGGATTGCAGGAAGTGGATTACTACCCCTGGTGGAAGGTGCAGCTGGGCGAGAAGCAGTTCTCCTTCACCAGCCAGTACGTCAACGCGCTGGTCCGTCCGTCTCGGTGGCTGTCGTTCAACGGATCGTACGACAACCGGCGCAGCGTGCGGCTGTACCGGGACACGCAGAACCCCGAAACGGCCTTCGATGACGCCTACCGCCAGGGCTACGGGGGCGGCATCCAGCTCTCGGGTCCGAAGGGCTACGTCGGCGGAGACTGGCGGCGGAGCACCGGCGGAACGGCCGGCGCCGCCGACTCCTACACCGGGACGTTCGGGCTCGCCCGCGTCACACGGCTCGACCTCGATGTCTCCGTGCGGGCAACCTGGTATCAGAACCAGAATGACTCCACGGTGAACAACCCGGGCGCCAAGCGGACCACCGGGCAGCTCTATTCCTGGCGCATGGGCGTCGATCCGGTGAGCCTGCTGCACATCGACCTGAACGGGGGCATCCGGCGCGAGGACAATCCCACCACCGCCGCGTTGCAGAAGTCGCAGTGGCTCGGGATGGACGTGGATGCGAGCGTCGCCCGCTCCTGGTTCGTGTCGTTCTCCGGACTGCGGCAGAAGGATCCCGCCAATCCGGGTACCAGCACCACGACGCAGCTGTATTTCAGCGTCAGCTGGCGCTTCTAGATCCCGCCGACCGGCACGTCCACGATGAGACCCGAGAGCCTGCTCTGGAGCGCGGCGTGCGCCGCGCTGCTCTGCTCCACCGCCGCCGCGCAGCAGACGACCCGCAATCCGCACGGCAAGCTCGACGAGGAGTGCACCCTGTGCCACAGCTCCGAGGGGTGGGTGCCGGCGCACGTCGGTGCCGAGTTCGACCACTCCAAGCGGGGCATGGCGCTCGTGGGCGCCCACGCCCAGGCGGCGTGCCGCTCGTGTCATGTGTCGCTCGACTTCCGCGGCGTCGCGAGCACGTGCACCTCGTGCCACAAGGACATCCACCGCGGGGAGCTCGGCAACGACTGCTCCCGCTGCCACACGTCGCGCAGCTTCCTCGACCGCTCGATCATGGTGCGGGCGCACCAGCAGACCCGCTTCCCGCTCGGCGGCTCGCATCTCACCGTCGATTGCGAAGCGTGCCACCAGCCGGCCCCCCAGGGCCAGCTTGCATTCGTCAACCTGCCGACCCAGTGCGTTGACTGCCACCGCACGCAGTATCTGGCGACGCGGAATCCGGACCACGCGGCGGGCGCCTTCCCGACGGACTGCAACCAGTGTCACTCAGCGACGATCTGGACCAGCGCTCGGTTCAACCACGACGCCAGCGGGTTCCCGCTCACCGGCGCGCACCGCGCGATCTCCTGCGCAGAGTGTCACGGCACCACCTTCACCGGCAAGAGCACGGCGTGCGTGTCGTGCCACCAGCCGGACTACAACGGGACCACCAACCCGAACCACGCGGCGGGCAGCTTCCCCACGACGTGCACGGACTGTCACAGCACCGTCAGCTGGAGTGGGGCGAGCTTCGACCACTCGCGCACGGGCTGGCCGCTCACGGGCGCCCACAAGGCCGCGACGTGCCTCCAGTGCCACGGCGACAACGTGTACACCGGGAAGAGCACGGCGTGCGCGTCGTGCCACCAGCAGGATTACAACGGCGCCACCAACCCGGCGCACGCTCCGGCGGGGTTCCCGACGACGTGCCAGGACTGCCACACCACGACGGCCTGGAGCGGTGCGACGTTCAACCACACGTGGTTCCCGTACCCGCACCGCACGGCGACGCGCTGTGTCGATTGCCACACGAATGCGTCGGACTACTCCGCGTTCGTGTGCACCAATTGCCACACGAAGTCCGACACGGATCCCCGCCATTCCGGCGTGGGTGGCTACGTGTACAACAGCACGAACTGCTACTCGTGCCACCGCAATGGGGGCGGCGGCGGATGAGCCGCGCCACCATTTGGCCGGGAGTGCTGGTGGGCCTCGCCGGGCTAGTCGTGACGGTGGCGCCCGCGGTCGGCCAGGACTCGACGCGGACGAGGACCGCGCGCATCACCTACCTGACGGGTGAGTCCGCGTACCTCGATGCGGGGCGGCTGGAGGGGCTGCGCGAGGGCGCGCGGGTCGATGTGGTGCGCGGGGGCGTGCCGATCGGCGTGCTGAAGGTCGCGTTCCTCGCGTCGCACAGGGCATCGTGCGACATCGTGAGCGCGTCCCCGGAGCTCGCAGTGGGCGACACGGTGCGGTTCGTGCCGGCCGCGGCGCCACCGGACTCAGGCGCGGCGGCTCGAGCGCCGGGCGAGACGCCGCGGCCGGGAGGAGCGACCGGGACGCGCTCGCGACCCGGGCTGCGCGGTCGCGCGGTGCTGGAGTATTTCGTCATGCAGCAACGCGACGTGCCGGGCAAGCTGTCGCAGCCGTCGCTGGGGCTGCGGCTCGACGGTTCGCCGTTCGGCGCCGACTGGCTCAATCTCGCCGTGGACGCGCGGGCCCGCCGGAGCTACACCATTCTCAGTGACGGCACCGCCGTCACGGACGGGCACAGCCGCGTGTACGCCGCGGCGCTGTCCATGAACTCCCCCGGCTCGCCCGCACACCTCACGCTCGGACGCCAGATCTCGGGGGCCCTCGCGTCCGTGGGCCTGTTCGACGGCGCCATGGCCGAGCTGCGGGGGGCCGAGTGGAACACCGGCGTGTTCACGGGCACGCAGCCCGAGCCGATCGACCTGGGGTTCTCGAGCTCGATCGTCCAGGCGGGGTGGTACGCGCAGCGCCACAGCCGGCCGGGCGCGGACACTCGCTGGACCGCGACCATCGGCATGAGCGGCTCGTATCAGACCGGCCGCGCCAACCGCGAATTCGCCTGGCTGCAAGCGTCGTATCTCGGCCGAAAACTGTCGGCGTTCGCCACGCAGGAGGTGGACTACTACCGGCCCTTCAAACTGCTGCCGGGGATGCACCCGATCTCGCCCACCAGCACGTTCGCGTTCCTCCAGTACCGGGCCACGGAGCGCGTGTCGTTCGACGCGGGCTTCGACAACCGCCGCAACGTCCGGTTGTACCGCGACGTGGTGAACCCGGAGACGAACTTCGACGACACCAACCGGCAGGGCGCCTGGGCCGGTGTCTCGCTGCAGCCGTCACGGCGCTTCCGCGTCGGCTTCGACACGCGCCTGTCGAGCGGAGGCTCCGCCGGTACCGCTAACTCATACACGGTGTCGCTCGGCCTGGACCGGATCACCGGTCTCGGGGCGAGCCTCCGGACCCGGAGCACCTACTACACCAACCCCCAGCTCCACGGGTGGCTGCAGTCGGCCGCCCTCGGCTTCGACCCCGGCACGCGGGTGCACTTCGAGCTGAACGGCGGCGTGCGGTCCGAGAACGACCCGGCGGCGGACCCCGCCCGGACGACGGCCACCTGGATGGGCGCCGATCTCGACGTGACGCTGCAGCGCGCCTGGTACGTGATGGTGTCGGCGACGCGGCAGCGCGGCGGGCTCGACAGCTACGACCAGATCTTCGGCGGGCTGAGCTACCGGTTCTAAAGAGCGTAGGGGCGCAGTCTGCAGCGCCCCTACGCTTTCTCGCCACGCCTTCCCGCGACGCCCTTCTGTTACGCCGTTGTCATTTCAACAGCATGTCGTGCGGCCGCGCTTGCCCCGTCGGCAGGTGCTCAAAGTCCACGTCGAACTTGGGATCGATCACGAGCCCCGTGGCGGTCACGTCCACGAGCCGCACCGCGTACGGCACCTTGCCGTCCAGGTTCGAGAGGAGCGAGTTGCTCACGTACAGCCGCTTGTTATCGGGCGTGAGCTTGAGCATCTGCGCTTGCGGGATCGCCACGCTGCTCACGAGCCTGGGCTGCGTCGGGTCGGCGATGTCGTATTGCTGAACGGCGCCCCCGCCGAACAGCGACACGAACAGGAAGCGGTTGTCGTACGAGATCCGCATGTCGGCGGGGATGGCATTGTCGGCGAGCTTGATCACGCGGGTGAAGGCGAGCGTGCCGTCGGTCCCCACCTGCCAGTGCCACACACTGTTACCGAAGGCGCAGTTGATGAATCCGCCGCGCGCCGTGGCGCCGTGCAGCCAGCGCACCTCGAGCGGCGCTTTGTCGAGGTGGACCACCTGGAGGACCTTGCCGGTCTTGTAGTCCCACGCCACCACCTCGTCTCCCACCTGGTCCATCGGCGTGTTGCCGGCCTTGACCGCGTGGGGATGCGCCCAGCTCGACGTGACGATCCGGTTCAGCTCCGGCTTGATCCCGACGTCGTACATGAAGTTCGGGGCCGGCAGCGCCTTCAGGAAGTTCCCATCGTTGTCGAGCTGCACCAGTGCGCCGGGGGCGCCGCCGGCCTTCGAGCCGAGCATCGCGATCGTGACGCCGCCGGGCACCGCGTAGAAGGTGTGCGGCCCCGAGTAACCGGTGCTGGCCGCGAGATCGGGCACCGTCTTCAGGAGCTTGGGATGCTTCGGATCGGTCGCGACGTCGTAGATGAACAACCGGTTCGAGAACAGGCCGCCCGCGAAGATACGGTCAGCGTTGACGGTGTAGCCGAAGTGGTGCGCTTCGTTGGCGGGCGCCGAGGTCGGCGTGGTCGCGATGATCTTTCCGTAGGTCTGCGACTTGGGATCGGCGTCGATCGTCGTCAGGAAGTCGGGGTCCTTCTGATCCGCGTCGCTGGTCCAGACGTACAGCACGGACTCGTGCCGGTCGGCCGGGAGCCCGTGGACGAACACCGATTCGTCCTCGGGCCCCCGGGGGGCGGAGGGAGCGGGGACCACCGCCGCCGGCAGGGCGGCGCAGAGCAATAGCAGGGCGGTGCGCTTCACGATTCATCTCCTCCTTCATGAATGGCCCACAAGACGAAGCCGGCCGTGCTCGCTGGGAGCGCGGCCGGCGGGGGAAAAACGCGAGGCCTGGTGGCTTGCTACTCGAATCCGCGGACGCTCGCAGCCGTGTCGCTCCCGGTAACAGGGGGGCGACAACAACAGCCGAGCGCGGCAAGGCCGGACAGCATTAGATGGGAAGCTAGCGAGGGGCCTGCGGCGGGCAAGTGAGGGTCGTTGGGCTCCTCGCGGGGCGCGAACATTGCGGGGCCCGGTGCGGGCCGCATATTACCCCGCCTACCCATCGTGAGCGGCAGCATGAAACGCCCCATCACCCTCAACGTGAACGGCGTGGCGCGGACGACCGAAGTGGAGCCACGCGCCCTGCTCGCCCACGTGCTGCGCGACCAGCTCGATCTCACGGGCACCCATATCGGCTGCGACACGAGCCAGTGCGGCGCCTGCACGGTTCACCTGGACGGCCGGGCCGTGAAGAGCTGCACGGTGCTCGCCGTCCAGGCCGAGGGTCGCGCGATCACCACCATCGAGGGGCTCACCCCGAAGGGCGGGTTGCACCCGCTGCAGCGGGCGTTTTGGGAGAAGCACGGCCTGCAGTGCGGCTTCTGCACTCCCGGGATGATCATGACCGCGGCCGACCTGCTGGCCCACAATCCGAAGCCCAGCGAGGCGGAGATCCGGCACGCGCTCGAAGGCAATCTGTGCCGCTGCACCGGCTATCAGAACATCGTCGCCGCCATCCAAACCGCGGCCGCCGGGCGCTAGGAGGCTCTCATGGCAACCCTCTTCGGCTCAGGGATCAAGCGGCGCGAGGACCCCCGGCTCATCACCGGCACGGCCACGTACACCGACGACGTGAAGCTGCCGGGACTGCTGTACGCGGCGGTGCTGCGCTCGAGCTACGCGCACGCGAAACTCACGAGCGTGGACGTCGCCAGGGCGAAGCGGGCGCCGGGTGTCGTCGCCGTGTACACGGGCGCCGACCTGAAGGACAAGCTGAACACCGTCCCGTGCGCCTGGAACGTGCCGAACTGCGATCTCAAGGTCCCGCCGCATCCCGTGCTCGCCACGGACAAGGTGCGCTACGCGGGCGACGGCATCGCCATGGTCGTGGCCGAGTCGCGCGCCGCGGCGCGGGACGCGCTCGACCTGATCGACGTGGACTACGCCGCGCTCGACGCGGTCGTGGACCCCGAAAAGGCGACGCAGAAGGGCGCGCCGCAGCTGCACGCCGACGTGCCGGGCAACGTCGCCTTCACCTGGAAGGTGGCGGGCGGCGACGCCGCCAAGGCGTTCGCGGAGGCGGCCGTCACGGTGGAGCAGCGGATCCTGCACAACCGGCTGCTGCCTACGGCCATGGAGGCGCGTGCCGCATGCGCCAGCTACAATCCCGGCACCGGCCAGCTCACCTGCTGGGTCACGAGCCAGAACCCGCACATCCATCGGTTCCTGCTGTCGGTGATGACCAAGCTTCCGGAACACCGCATCCGCGTGATCGCGCCCGAGGTGGGTGGCGGGTTCGGCAGCAAGATCCCGGGGTACCCGGACGAGGCGCTCGTGTGCTTCGCCTCGATGGACCTGGGGCGTCCCGTGAAGTGGACCGAGGACCGCTCGGAGAACTACAAGGTCACGATCCACGGCCGCGACCACGTGGAATACGTGTCGCTGTGCGGCACCAAGGACGGGAAGATCACGGGGCTCCGCACGCGGGTGTACGCCGGGCTCGGCGGCTACGCCTCCACGGCGGCCCCGGGGATCCCCACCATCCTCCACGGGCTGATCCTCTCGGGGCCATACACCATCCCCAACATCGACGTCACCGTGTACGGCGTGTATACCACCACCACGCCGGTGGACGCCTATCGCGGTGCGGGCCGCCCCGAAGCCACGTTCTTGCTCGAGCGGATGATCGACCTCTACGCCCGCAAGATCGGGATCGATCCGGTCGAGGTGCGTCGCAAGAACCTGATTCCCAAGGACAAGTTCCCCTACACCGTCGCCACCGGCCTCACCTACGACTCGGGAAACTATCAGGGCGCGCTCGACAAGGCGCTGTCGCTCGTTGACTACAAGAAGTTCCGCGCCGAGCAGGCCAAGGCGCGGAAGGAAGGCCGCTACCTGGGGATCGGCGTCACCACCTACTGCGAGGTCTGCGGGCTCGGTCCCTCGCAGGTGGCGGGCGCCGTCGGGTTCGGCGGCGGGCTGTACGACTCGGCGCTGGTGCGCGTCTATCCCACCGGCGTGGTGCGGGCCTACATCGGCGCCAAGCCGCACGGCCAGGGAGAAGAAACCACCTTCGCGCAGATCGTGGCGGACGAGTTCGGCGTCCCGGTCGAGAACGTCGAGGTGGTAGCGGGCGATACCGAGACGACGCCCCAGGGGTGGGGCACCTATGGCAGCCGCACCACCGCGGTGTGCGGCAGCGCCGTCAAGGTCGCGGCGCAGCGCGTGAAGGAGAAGGCGAAGAAGATCGCGGCGCACCTGCTCGAGGCGAGCGAGGCCGACCTCGAGTGGAAGGATGGCAAGTTCTCGGTGAAGGGCTCACCCGACAAGGGCAAGAGCTTCGCCGAGCTGGCCCTCATGGCCAACGTCGCCTGGAACATGCCGACTGGGGTGGAGCCGGGGCTTGAGGCGACGGCGTTCTTCGACCCGTCGAACTTCGTGTATCCCTTCGGCACGCACGCCTGCACCGTCGAGGTGGACCCCGAGACGGGCGAGACGAAGATCCTGCGCTACGTGGCGGTGGATGATTGCGGCCCGCAGATCAACCCCATGATCGTGCAAGGCCAGGTGCACGGCGGCGTGATCCAGGGGATCGGCGAGGCGCTGCAGGAAATGGCGGTGTACGACGAGGACGGCCAGCTACTCACCGGCACCATGATGGACTACGCGATTCCCAGGGCGTCGCAGATGCCGAACGTCGAGACGGCGCACACCGTCACGCCGTCGCCCGTCAACCCGCTGGGCGTGAAGGGCGTAGGGGAGACGGGGACGATCGCCTCCGTGCCTACGCTCGTGAACGCCGTATGCGACGCGCTCGCGCCGCTCGGTGTCACGCACATCGACAAGCCGCTCACCCCCGCCCGCGTGTGGGCCGCGATCCAGCAGGCGAAGGGAGGCAAGCGATGATCCCGACCTCCTTCGAGTACGTGCGCGCCAAGAACCTGAGCGATGCGTTCAAGCTGCTGGGGAAGCACGCCAAGGTCATCGCCGGCGGGCACAGCTTGCTGCCGCTGCTCCGGTTCCGGCTGGCGCAGCCGGACACCCTGATCGACATCGGGCAGCTGCCACAGCTCAAAGGAATCAAGAAAGCGGGCGGCGGCATGAAGATCGGCGCCGCGACGACGTATCGCGAGCTGCTCGAGTCCAAGGAGCTGAAGGCGCTGTATCCGCTCATCGCCGAGGTGACCGAGCACATCGGCGACCTCCAGGTCCGGAACGCGGGGACCATCGGCGGCGGCCTCGCGCACGCCGACCCGGCGGCCGACATGCCGCCGGTGATGCTCGTGCTCGATGCCGCCTTCCTGCTGCAGTCGAAGGCGGGCAAGCGCACCGTGTCCGCGCGGAAGTTCTTCAAGGGACCGTTCACGACGGCGTTGAAGCCCAACGAGCTGCTCACCGAGATCCAGCTGCCCGCGCCGCCGAAGCGCACGGGGATGGCGTACGCGAGCTTCGAGCAGGCGGCCTCGGGATACGCGTTGGCCGGCGCCGCCGCCCTGATCGCGGTCGCCAATGGGATGATCACGCGCGCCGAGCTCGCGTTCACGGGCCTCGCCGACACGCCGTTCCTGGCGCCGGCTGCGGCGAAGCTCGTGGGCACGGCGGGAGACGAGTTGATCTCACAGGTGGCCGCCGCGGCGGTCGCCGGCGTGGAAGCGAACGACGACATCCACGCGAACCCCGTCTACCGGGCGCATCTCGCCACCGTGGCGGCGCGGCGCGCGCTCACGACGGCACTGGGGCGGGCGAGGTAATGCGCCTCGAGTTCTCCGGCTCTCCCGAGATCGCGGCGTCGCCCGAGCAGATCTGGGAACGCCTCCTCGACCCCAACTTCGTGGCGTCGGTGGCGCCGGGCGTGGAGTCGGTCGAGACGGTGGACGAGCGGCACTACCGGGTGGTGTCGGAAGTCGGCGTCGGGAGCGTGCGCATGCGGTTCCAGCTCGACGTCGAGCTGTCGGAGGTCGTGCCTCCGAAGAGCCTCAAGCTCTCGGCGCGGGGCCGGGCTCCCGGGTCCAACATCGAGGTGAACTTCGCCCTCGAGATCGAGCACGTCGCGCCCAGCCACCCCCGGCTCAAGTGGGGGGCGACATCCGAAGTGCGGGGCACGGTGGCGAGCGTCGGCGCCCGCCTGCTCAAGGGCACCGCCAAAAAGCTCACGGAGAGCTTCTGGGACCGGTTCGCGGAGCGCGTGGTACAGGCGTCCAAGTAGATTGCGGGCGATGGACACGCGCCGGCTCGAATCGATCGACTCCGTACAAGCCGCTTTCGCCCGGGAGCACTACGTCGCCGACCGTGACCTCGCCACGGCGGTGTATCTCTCCCTGGCTCTCGACCGTCCCCTGCTGCTCGAGGGCGAAGCCGGCGTGGGGAAGACCGAAGTGGGGCGCACCCTCGCGGCGGTCCTGAAGACCGACCTGATCCGCCTGCAGTGCTACGAAGGGCTCGACGTCAACACCGCCGTGTACGAGTGGGACTATCCGCGCCAGATGCTCGAGATCCGGCTGCTCGAGGCGCGCGGGGAGGCCAAGCAGGCGGCCACCAAGGACATCTTCTCCCGGGAGTTTCTCATCCGGCGACCGCTGCTCGCCGCGCTCGAGAACTCGCGGCCCGAGCCGCCGGTCTTGTTGATTGACGAGATCGACCGGGCGGACGAGGAGTTCGAGGCATATCTGCTCGAAGTGCTCGCCGACTTCGCGATCACGATCCCGGAGATCGGAACCATCAAAGCCGAACGGCCGCCGCACGTGATCATCACCAGCAACCGTACGCGCGAAGTACACGACGCGCTCAAGCGGCGCTGCCTGTATCACTGGATCGACTATCCCACCCCGGAGCGCGAGCTGGCGATTCTCGAGCAGCGCCGGCCCGCCTTGTCCCAGACCCTCGCCGCCGAGGTGGTGGCATTCGTGCAGCGGCTGCGCTCGGCCGATCTGACCAAGGTTCCCGGGATCGCGGAGACGATCGACTGGGCGGCCGCGCTCGAGGCGCTCGGCGCAAAGCGGCTCGACGCGGAGCAGGTGGAACGGACGCTCGGGGCGCTGCTCAAGTACCAGGAAGACGTGGCGGCGCTGAAGGGCGGCGCCGCGGCAAAGCTCGTGGGCGAGGTGCGGGCGGTGACCCGATGACCTCCGGCAACGCGGTTCCCGGCAACATCCTTCTTATCGGCAACGTGGTTCTCTTCGGCCGAATGCTCAGGCACGCCGGGCTATCGATTGACGCCGACCAGACCCGCCGCTTCGCCGACGTGCTCGCGCTCCTCGGCTTCGATCGCCGCGGGGATGTGAAGGCGGCCGGGCGGGCGGTGTTCGTGCGGCGGCGCGAGGAGCGCGCGGTGTACGACGCGGCGTTCGATCTCTTTTGGCGCCGCAGCACCGCCCTGGGCGCCGCGTCCGGCGACCTGCCGCGCCTGCGCCAGCAGCAGGGCCGCCGCGCCGACGTGAGCCTCGGCCCCGACGCGCCACCGGGCGTCGACGTGACCGACGCGGTGGAC
>JAEHDT010000152.1 GCA_016880225.1 Gemmatimonadota bacterium
ATGGTGCTGGCTCGCGCGGCTCGGGAGGCGGTCACGATCATGCGGGGCGATTGGACCACCGCGCGGATCGTGCACACCTCGCGCGACGCCGCGCAACGCCTGGCGCTGGACGGCGTGCGGGACGTGGCGCGAGCGCTCGCCCGCTCGTTGACGGCGCCGTAGCACGCGTCTAGTTTTCCGCAGAGGATACTCCAACGCCCCGCACCCCGGGGCGTTTTTGCTGGGGAGCCATGTTCGGACCGAAGACTCACTGCGTCGTCGTCGTCGGCGCCCAATGGGGCGACGAGGGCAAAGGGAAGATCGTCGACGTCCTGGCCGAGCGCGCGGATCTCGTGGTCCGCTACCAGGGCGGCGCCAACGCCGGCCACACCGTGCATACGGCAGCCGGCGAATTCGTGCTGCACCAGATCCCTTCCGGCATCATCCAGGGCGCGGTCTGCCTGGTCGGCAACGGCGTGGTGCTCGATCCCGAGACGCTGTTCACCGAGCTCGACGCGCTGACCGAGCGCGGCATCCGGACCGATCACAAGCTTTACGTGTCGGATCGCGCCCACCTCACGCTGCCGCTCCACAAGCTCCTGGACCGGGCCCGCGAGGCACGGGAGAAGATCGGCACGACGGGGCGCGGGATCGGTCCCACGTACGAGGACAAGTTTGGGCGGCGGGGGATCCGCGTCGGCGACCTGCGAAACTTGAGCCGGGCGAAGGAGCTGGTATGCGCGCGCGTGCAGGCGGCGAACGAGTTCCTCGGGCTGCTCGGCTCCGCCGAGCGCGCCGATCCGGCGGAGCACGTGGCGCTGCTCGAGCGGCTGGCCCCGCGACTCCTGCCGCTGGCGGTGGACGCGGGACGCGTGGTCTGGGAGGCGCTCGATCGCGGGGAATCGGTGCTGCTCGAGGGTGCCCAGGGCGCCCTGCTCGACGTGGACCACGGGACCTATCCGTATGTCACGTCCTCCAACACGACCGCGGGGGGAGCGGCGGTCGGGGCGGGGATCGGCCCCACGGCGATCGACGCCGTCGTCGGCGTCGTCAAGGCGTACACGACACGCGTCGGCAACGGGCCGTTGCCCACCGAGGCGGCCCCGCCCCTGGCCGAACGCATCCGCGAGCTGGGGGACGAATTCGGCGCCACCACCGGCCGTCCGCGCCGCTGCGGCTGGTTCGACGCCGTGGTGGTCCGCTACGCCGTGCGGGTAAACGGTCTCACGGGCCTCGCCGTGACCAAGCTCGACGTGCTCGACTCGTTCTCGGAGATCCCCGTGTGCGTCGGGTACCGGTTTCACGGCGAGTCGCTCGACTCGATGCC
Source organism: Gemmatimonadota bacterium (assembly GCA_016880225.1). Classification (GTDB taxonomy): domain Bacteria; phylum Gemmatimonadota; class Gemmatimonadetes; order Gemmatimonadales; family GWC2-71-9; genus AG41. The sequence continues at coordinate 1,307 of JAEHDT010000152.1, forward strand.
CGCCGAAGTGGAGCGCTTGGCGGGCGTGGAGCCCGTGTACGAGTCACTCCCGGGCTGGCAGAGGTCGTTGAGCGGCGTGCGTCGGCTGGCGGACCTCCCACCGCCGGCGCGGGCCTATCTCGACCGGCTCCAGGACCTGGCCCATGCGCCGATTCATTACGTGAGCGTCGGAACGCACCGCGATCAGATCATCGAAGTGACGTGACACTGGCTCGCTGATGCTCGATCTCGCGGTGATCGGCGCCGGGCCCTGCGGTCTGGCGGTCGGAGTGGCAGCGAAGCGCGCACGCCTCACCTGCTCGCTGTTCGAAAAGGGGCCGGTGACGGCGAGCCTGATGCGCTACCCGCTGTACATGACGTTCTTCTCGACGCCCGACAAGCTCGAGATCGGCGTGCCGTTCGTCACCGCCGGGGACAAGCCCACCAGGCGGGAGGCCCTCACCTACTACCGGAAGGTGGCGGAACACTTCGAGCTGGACGTGCGCCAGTACCACACGGTGCGCCGGGTGACGCCGGTGCGCGAGGGGTTCGAGCTGGTGGCGGAGCATCCGGGAGCGCCCGAGCCGGAGACCATTTTCAGCCGTCACGTCGTGTTCGCTACCGGGTATTTCGAATCGCCCAATCCGCTCGGCGTGCCCGGCGAGGACCTGCCTCACGTGTCACACTTCTTCGGAGAAGCGCACCCCTACTGGCAGCAGCGCGTGGTGGTGGTGGGCGGCGGTAACAGCGCGGTCGAGGCGGCGCTCGAGCTGGGCCGCGTCGGGGCGCGGGTCACGATGGTGCACTTCCTCGGCGAGTTCGATCGCGGCGTGAAGCCTTGGGTGCTGCCCGACATCACCAACCGCGTGAAGGAGGGCAGCATCGCCGTGCGGTGGTGCAGCCGGGTCGTCGCCATCACCCGGTCGCACGTGGTGGTGCAGCGTGATCCCGACGGCGAGCGGGAAGAGCTTCTGGCCGATTTCGTGCTGGCCCTCACCGGTTACAGTGCCGACCTCACCCTGCTCCGCTCCGTGGGCGTCGCGGTGGACGCGACGAGCGGCGTGCCGCGGCACGCGCCGGCCACGATGGAAACGAACGTGCCCGGCGTCTACGTCGCGGGGGTGCTCGCGTCGGGCTTCGATGCCAACAGGATCTTCATCGAGAACGGGCGCGAGCACGGCGGCCGGATCTGCGGGCACATCAAAAGCAAACCCCCCAGAGTTGCCCCTGGGGGGTGATCGCCTGCTCGACATCGTGCGCCCTAGAACCCGATGCGAGCCGGACGAAACTCTTGCTCGGGGGGCCAAACGAACGGCCCCGCGCTCTGGTCAGGGCGTGGGGCCGGCGCCGACCTCCGGCAGCCGGGCTGTCTCGAAGACCCGAGACCCCTTGGCTTTGCGCCCCGCCGTCACCGGCGGTTTGCCCTGGAACAGAGATTAGCCAGCCATGGGAGAAGCAAGAACGGTGCCCTCACAGTATGTGACGCGGTGGCGCACCTTAGCAGACTCTGGTAACCAGCTGAGGATTGCAAAATGCCATCATTAGTGCATTTCGCGGTATGACGCAGCTAGTTCTCATTGCCCCCGCGGCATTCAAAGGCACGATGGGGCCGCGGCAGGTCGCTGACGCCCTCGCGATCGGCACCCGCCGGGCGCTGCCGGACGCCGCCGTCTTGCAGTGCCCCGTTTCCGATGGTGGAGACGGGCTACTCGATGCGGTGCTCGCGCCCGGCTCGCTGCGGGAGCGCCTCAGCGTCACGGGGCCATTGGGGGACCGGGTGAGCGGGGAGCTTGGCTGGGTCGACGCGGAGACGGCGATCTTTGCGAGTGCCACCGCCTGCGGCATCGCGCTCCTCAAGCCGGACCAGTTGGATCCTCTGCGGGCCACGACGCGGGGCGTGGGCGAGCTCGTGTGGGAGGCGGCGGAGCGCGGCGCCAAGGCCGTGGTAGTCGGGTTGGGTGGCTCCGCTACGGTGGACGGCGGTACGGGTGCGGCACGCGGGCTCGGGTGGTCGCTCTTCGACGCGGCCAGATCGCCGCTCCCGGAGGGCGGGGGCTCGCTGGCGCAGCTGGCCGATCTCAGCGGGGGGTGGAGCCTGAGCGCGAGCGTGGTGGCGCTCGCCGACGTTACGACGCCGTTGGTGGGGCCGCAGGGCGCGGCCCCCGTATTCGGTCCGCAAAAGGGGGCGGGCCCCGAAGGGGTGAAGCTGCTGTCGCGCGGGCTCGACAGGCTCGCCGCGCTGATGGCGCGTCACGGCCGCCCGGAGCTGGCGACCGTTCCGGGCGGGGGCGCGGCCGGGGGACTCGGCGCCGGTCTCGCGTTCTTCGCCAAGGCCCAGCTCACGCCCGGGGCGGCATGGGTGCTGGCGCGCGTCGGCTTCGACGCGGCGCTCGCCCGCGCGGACCTGGTGATCACGGGTGAGGGCGCGTTCGACCGGACGTCCCTGGTCGGCAAGGCGTCGGGCGAGGTGGTGCGGCGCGCCCAGGCCGCGCGCAAGCGCGTGGCCGTCGTCGCCGGGAGGGTGGAAGGGTTGGGGGGGCTGCACGCGCTCGACGGCGAGGGTCGCGTGCTCGACGCCGCCGGCATCGCGACCCTGGGAGAGCGGGCGGTACGCGAAGCATTCGGGTTGCCCGCCGCCTAGCGGGCGGTCTATCTTCCGGCCCCTATGCCCTCGGCTGACAACGTGATGGACAAGCTCGTGTCGCTCGCCAAGCGGCGCGGCTTCGTGTTCCAATCCTCGGAGATCTACGGCGGCCTGGGGTCCGTATGGGACTACGGGCCGCTGGGCGTCGAGCTCAAGAAGAACATCAAAGAACGGTGGTGGCGCTCGATGGTGCACGAGCGCGAGGACATCGAGGGTCTCGATGCCGCGATCCTGATGCATCCCAAGGTGTGGGAGGCATCGGGGCACGTGGCGGGGTTCACCGATCCGCTGGTGGACTGCAAGCAGTGCAAGAACCGGTTTCGCGCCGACGACCCGCGCATCAAAGGGACGCCGGGCGAGCCGACGGCGCAGTGCCCCGTATGCGGCAGCAAAGGGACGCTGACCGCGCCGCGGATGTTCAACCTCATGTTCAAGACGTTCATGGGGCCGGTGGAGGAAGCGGCGGCGGTGGTGTACCTCCGCCCCGAGACGGCGCAGGGGATCTACGTCAACTACCTGAACGTGCTGCAGTCGTCGCGTCAGAAGATCCCGTTCGGCATCGCGCAGATCGGGAAGGCGTTCCGGAACGAGATCACCCCCGGGAACTTCACGTTCCGCACGCGGGAGTTCGAGCAAATGGAGATGCAGTACTTCGTGAAGCCCGGCACGGACCTCGAGTGGTTCGAGTTCTGGCGCCACGAGCGCATGAAGTGGCTCGCCGGGCTGGGGCTGAATCCGGAGAAGCTGCGCTTCCACCAGCACACGAAGGAAGAGCTCGCCCACTACGCCAAGGATGCCTACGACATCCAGTACGAGTTCCCGTTCGGCTGGCAGGAGTTCGAGGGGATCCACAACCGGACCAACTTCGATCTGTCGCGGCACCAGGAATTCTCCGGCAAGAAGCTCGAGTACCTGGAGACCGCCACGAACGAGCGGTTCATCCCGTACGTGGTCGAGACGTCCGCCGGCGCCGACCGCATCACGCTCGTCGTGATGGTGGATGCATACCGCGAGGAAGAGGTGGAGGGCGAGAAGCGCGTGGTCCTGCGGCTGCATCCCGCGATCGCGCCGCTCAAGGCCGCGGTGTTTCCACTGGTGAACAAAGACGGCATGCCGGAGCGCGCGCGCCGCATCTTCGACGACCTGCGCCGGCATCACAACGTCTTCTACGACGACGGCGGCTCGATCGGGCGCCGCTATCGCCGTCAAGACGAGGCCGGCACGCCGTTCGGCATCACCATCGACGGCCAGTCTACGCAGGACGGGAGCGTGACCGTGCGCGACCGTGACACCTTGAAGCAGGATCGCGTGGCCTCGGACCGGTTGCTCGCGTACCTGGGAGAGAAGCTGCAGGGGTAGTGCGTTTCGACGACTTCCGGTCGCTGGTCGAGCGTCTCGCCCGCGAGGTGCCGCAGCAGTTCCGTGAGGGAATCGTCTCCGTCGAGGTCAGCCCCAAGACCGTCCCGCATCCGGTGCGCGGGGACGTGTACACCCTCGGAGAATGCGTGCCGCTCGAGTGGAGCGGCAGCGGGGTCGATCTGCAGTCGCGCATTGTGCTCTATCATGGATCGTTCGCGGCGCTCGCACGGCTCGGCGATTTCGATTGGCGCCGGGAGGCGTGGGACACCCTCACGCACGAACTGCGCCACCACCTCGAATGGCGCGCCAACGTCGATGCCCTCGAGGCATACGACTGGGCGGCGGAGCAGAACTTCGCGCGGCACGAGGGCCAGCCGTTCGATCCGCTGTTCTTCCGGTCCGGCGAGCGCCTCCTCGAAGGTGTCTGGAAGGTCGACGACGATGTGTTCATCGAGCGGGGAAGGGAGAGCGCCGAGCACGTGGAGCTCGTCTGGCACGGGCGCCGGTATCGCGTCGCGATCCCCTGGGCGGCCGCCGGCGGTTCCCTGTTCCTCACGCTCGACGGTCTCGCCGACCCGCCCCCGGGCGACGCCGTCCTGGTGGTGAGCCCAAGCGTGCGGCTACGCGACCTGTTGCGGCGCCGCCGCGCGCCCGTCCGGCGCGTCGTGCCGGTGACGCCGCTCGATGCCTAAGCGGGTCTACCTCGGCACGCGGGACCTGCTGTTCCGGTCCAAGCTCGGCGCCGTCGTCGTCGCCGCCGGGGCGGAGGTCGCTCGGGAAGAAGCGGGCTGCGATCTCGCCGTCCTGGAGCTTGGTGCACCGGACGCCATCGGACGGATCGGCGGGCTCCTGGAGAAGGGGATTCCGGTGCTCGCCTACGGGTCGCACGTGCGCGCCGACCTGCTGCGTGCCGCGCGCGAGGCGGGGGCCGTCGCCGTGCCGAACTCCGAGGTCGAGCGACGACTGCTCGGATTCCTGAACACGTAGGGGGCGCAGCCGCTGCGCCCCCCACGCTGGCTGCGCGCGTCGTTACTTCGCCGCCACCTGCACCTCGATCTGCCGCGGCTTCGCCTTCTCCACCTTGGGCAGCGTCACGGTCAACACGCCGTGCTCGTAGCTGGCCCTGATAGCGTTGGCGTCCACGGTGGTCGGCAGTGTGAAGCTGCGCTCGAACGCGCCGTACGTCCGCTCGTAGCGGTGCACCCGCTCGGTGCGCTCCTCGGCCACCTGCTGCTTCGAGCCGTGGATCGTGAGGACGTTGTTCTCGAGCGAGATCTTCACGTCCTCCGGCTTCACGCCGGGGATCTCGGCCATGATCCGGATGCTGTCCCCCTCCTCGAAGATGTCCACCGGCGGCACCCAGGACGCGCTCGCGCTGTCGCGGAACTGCCAGTCGAGGTTGCCGAGCCCATCGTTCAACAGGCGGCTGAGCCGGTTGCCCAAGCTGAAGACGTCAGCGAGCATCGGATCTCTGGTCGTGCTGCGAGTGATGAGTGCCATGACTATCGCCTCCTTCACATCGGGGTTGTCGCCCGAGACCCCCATCGGGTCCGGGTCCGCCGGGCGGCCTTGCAACCGGCGTGCCGATCGCAGCGGGCCCCGATGTTGCCACTCTGACAAGGTCCGGCGCGTGAGATGCGCAAGACTGGCAAGGCCCTGTCACGTTTGCGGCCGGCCGATCTATCTTTACGCGCCATGATCCATACGACGAGCGTGGCCTTGCCCCCGGCTGAGGTGCTGGCGCGCGCCAAGCGGTTCTTCGCCGAGCGCGTGCCGCAGGTGGCGGCGTTCCCGGAGAGGGAGGGTCCCCAGTTTGTCGCCCTGCGCGGCCAGGGTGGGGAAGAGGTCGTGCTGCACGCGTGGCCAGATGCGGCCGGCAAGACCCGGGTGCGTGCGTCCACGCTGTTCTTCGATCAGGCAGTAGGCCGGTTCTTGTCCACGTTGCCGCTCGAGGCGGCGGTGGAGATCGCGTGACCGCGGTGGCTGGGCGCTTTGCCGTCCGCGTGATGGTGACGGACGTCTGGGACCAGGTGTTTCTGGCGGTCGAGCCTACCCTCACCGTGGCGGAGCTCAAGCGCCAGGCGCTCCTCCAGGCGCTCAAGCGCTCGGCCGTGGGGCCCGCTGACTACGTGGTCAAGTTCCACGGCGCCCAGGTGCTCGACGAGTCCCTGACGCTCGCGGCGCTCGGTGCCGTGGCCAATTCCCCATTCATCATTCTGCCCGCACGGCGCCAGGCGGTCCGCTGATGGTGGCGCGTCCCGGGGGCGCGCCGAGTCGCACCCCGACGACGTTCGCGGTCGGCTTCCTGTTGCTCGACGCGTTGCTGCTCGGTTACAGCGGCTTCGCGCTGGGCAGGCCGATGCTGGTGTTGTGGGGCGGCGCGTGTCTCGTCGCGGCGGGACTCGTCGTGCTCGGCTGGCGCCGCTACCGCCGCCTGATGACCGACTTGGAGCGGGCGCGGCGCGAGATGCGGGCGGAGGTCGAATCGATCCGGGCCCTGCTGCACGGCAAGAACCTGCACAATTGAGGGCCGGTGCCGTGGTGTCCGTGCCCGTCGTCCACCATCCCGCGTGCCGCCTGCACGATCCCGGGCAGGGCCACCCCGAGCGCCCCGAGCGGGTCGCGACGGTGATCGCGGCGCTGCAGGAACCAGGACCGGGCGTGACGGTGCAGTGGTCGGAGGCGAGCCTCGCGACGCGCGAGCAGGTGGAGCGGGTGCACCCGGCGGGCTATCTCGACACGCTCGAGCGCCTCGTGGGCGCGGGCGGTGGCGCGCTCGACGCCGACACGGTGATGAGCCGGGACAGCTGGGTGGCCGCGCTGGCCGCGGCGGGCGTAGCGATCGCCGCGGTGGAGCGGGGCATCGAGCGGGGATCGGCGTTCGGCGCGACCCGTCCCCCCGGGCACCACGCGCTCGCGGCGCGCGCGATGGGCTTCTGCCTCCTCAACAACGTCGTGGTGGCGGCGCGGCACGCGCAGCGGCTGGGCCGGCCGCGTGTGCTCATCGTGGACTGGGACGTGCACCACGGCAACGGCACGCAGGCGCTGGTCGAGCGGGATCCTTCCATCCGGTACGTGTCGATGCACCAATACCCCTGGTATCCCGGCACCGGTGCCGCCGAGGAGCGGGGCGTGGGGAACGTGTTCAACGTGCCGCGCCCGCCGGGCCTGACGCGCGAGACGTACGTGCGGGACCTGCTCGCCGCCGTCGACGCGGCGCTTGCCGGATGGCGGCCCGACCTGCTGCTCGTGTCGGCCGGGTTCGATTCGCTTGCCGGCGATCCCCTGGGCGGCTTTACGCTCGAGCCCGGCGACATGGCGTACTGGACGACGGCGTTGCGAGAGCGGGTGGCGCCGGCGCCGGTGGTGGGCATGCTCGAGGGCGGCTACCGGCTCGATCTGCTGGCGGCGGGGGCCCGCGCGCACGTCCGCGCGCTCGCTTCGTGAATCGCATACCTTTGGACGGTCGAGCGAGGATGCGATGGCGCTGAGTCTCCGTACCGAAGTCATCACTCTGAAGACGAAGCATCCATTCGTCATCGCCCGGGGCGGCGACGACGATACGCGGGTCGTGTGGGTACGCCTCCGCGATGCGGACGGCGTCGAGGGATGGGGGGAAGCCGATCCGTCCCGCTACTATGGCGAGACGGCGGACACGGTCCTCGCCGTGTTGACGCAGCTTGAGCCGCATCTCCCCAAGGATCCGTTCGACCTCGAGGCGGCGGAGGGGAGATTCGCGCAGCTCGTTCCGAAGAACGGCGCGGCGCGCGCGGCGCTCTCCGCGGCGCTGCACGACCTGGTCGGTAAGCGGTTGGGCCAGCCGGTGTGGCGTCTGTGGGGACTCGATCCGGCGCGCGCGCCGCGCTCCTCGTTCACGATCGGCATCGACACGCCGGAAAAGATCCGGCAGAAGGTGCTCGAGGCGTCGTCCTACCCGATCCTCAAGATCAAGCTCGGCACCGACCGCGACGAGGCGACCCTGCGCGCGGTGCGGGACGCGACCGACAAGCCGCTGCGCGTGGACGCAAACGCCGGTTGGACGCGGGAGCGCGCTCTGCAGATGCTCCCCGTACTCAAGGAATACGGCGTCGAGTTCGTGGAGCAGCCACTTCCCCCCGACGACCTCGAGGGGATCGCCGCCGTGCGACGCCGCGGCATCCTACCCGTGGTAGTGGACGAGAGCTGCATCGTGGCGGGCGACATCCCGCGGCTCGCCGGCGCGGTGGACGGCATCAACATCAAGCTCGCGAAGTGCGGCTCGCTGCGCGAAGCGCTCCGCATGATCGCCACGGCGCGGGCGCACGGCATGCTGGTGATGGTCGGCTGCATGATCGAATCGTCGCTCGGGATCACGGCCGCCGCGCACTTCACGCCGCTCGTGGACGCCGCCGACCTGGACGGCGCCGCGCTGACCGCGAACGACCCCTTCGTCGGCGCCACGATCGACGGCGGACAGATCCGACTGCCCACCGGGCCGGGACTGGGCGTCCGACCGCGGTCCGAACGGGGTGCGTGAGCCTCGTTGAGCGCGAATGAAGTCGCGGCTCGGCGTCAGCCGCTGGAAGCGGGTTCAGCCGTAGGCGCCGAGCCGCAGCTCCAGCCGCGGTATGCCGAGGTGGTCCTGCCGGTGCCGGTGCCCCGCACCTATACGTACCTGATTCCCGTTGAGCTCGAGTCGCGGGTGGTGCCCGGGGCGCGCGTGGTGGTGCCCGTGCAGCGGCGCCAGGTGGTCGGCGTGGTGGGCGCGGTGGATGTGGCACCGCCGCCGCCCGCCGCCGGGGCGAAGCCGATCGTCGCGGCCCCGGACGGCGAACCCGCGCTCCAGCCGCCGCTCTTCGCCCTCGGCGTCTGGATGAGCCGCTATTACGGCGCGCCCCTCGGCCTCGCGCTGCGGGCACTGCTCCCCGGAGCCCTGTGGAGCGTGCGGCGGCCGGCGGGCCCCGCGGAGCAGACGGATCGCGTCCTGACGTTGACCCGGGAGCTGCCCTCACTACTCGAGCGCGAGCGGGCATTCCGGCGGGCGCCCAAGCGGCGCGTCGCCTACGAAGCACTGGAGGCGATCGGCGGCTCGGCGCCGGTGCGCCATCTGGTCGTTCGGCTCGGGCTCTCGGCGGGCGTGCTTGACGGGCTCGTGGCGCAGGGGCTGGCCCGCTACAGCGAGATGCCGCACGCGCGCGATCCGTTCGCCGGCCTGTCGTCACCCCCGCCGCCCGAGCTCACGCCCGACCAGCGGCGGGTGGTCGCCGGGATCCTCGCCACGCCGGCCACGACACCCGCGCTGATCGAGGGAGTGACGGGGTCGGGAAAGACGCTGGTGTATCTCGACCTACTCCGCGGCATCGTGGCGTCCGGCAGCGGCGCCATTCTCTTGGTCCCCGAGATCGCGCTCACGCCCCAGACGGTGGCGCGGGTGCGCGGTGTGTTCGGGGATCAGGTGGCGGTGCTGCACTCGGGGCTGTCCGACGGCGAGCGCGCCGACGCGTGGCGGGCGCTGCGGCGAGGAGAGCGCCGGGTCGCGGTCGGTCCCCGCTCCGCGGTGTTCGCTCCGGTGCAGCGGCTCGCGGCGATCGTCGTCGACGAGGAGCACGAGTCGAGCTACAAGCAGGGGTCGGCCCCGCGCTACCACGCCCGGGCCGCCGCGCTCGAGCGCGCGCGGCTCGAAGGCGCGCGGCTGATCCTCGGCAGCGCCACGCCGTCGCTCGAGACGC
>JAEHDT010000153.1 GCA_016880225.1 Gemmatimonadota bacterium
CATCGTGAGACAAGCTAGTCCCGCTGGCGTAGCCGGGCAACGCGCGACTACATTGGCCGCGTGTTGCGCGTCCTGTGCGTCCGATTCAGCTCCATCGGCGACGTCCTCCTCACCACTCCCCTCGTGCGCGCACTGCACCGGCGCCATCCCGACGCCGAGCTGTATTTCGTCACCAAGCGTGCCATGACGCCGCTGGTGGTCGAGAATCCAAACCTCAACCGGGTCATCGAGCTCGAGCCCAACGAGCGGATCACCGACCTCGCGCGCCGGTTGCGGGCGCTCCGCCCGACGCACGGGCTCGACCTGCACGGCAGCCTCCGGAGTGCCGCCCTGCGCCTGCTCGTGCCGTGCCGGTGGTCGGCCTATTCCAAGCGCAAGCTCGCCCGGACCGCATTGATCGCGGCGAAGATCAACGTCTACGGCAAGCACGTGCCGGTCCCCGAGCGCTACTTCGAGGCGGCGCGCGCACTCGACGTGCAACCCGACGGCGGCCCACCCGAGTTTTTTCTGGCACCGGGGGCGCGCGAGCGGATCGCGCGCTGGCTCGCCGAGCGCGGCCTGGATCGCCAGCCGTTCGCGGCGCTCGCCCCGGGCGCCGCGCATGCGACCAAACGCTGGCCGATTCGCCACTGGGCCGCCCTCGCCGAGCGGCTGCGCACGATGGGGTACGGACTGGCCGCCCTCGGCGGCCCCGCCGATCGCGAGCTCGCCAGTCAACTCGGTTCCGGTGTGCACAACGCCGCGGGCGAGTTCACGCTGCAGGAGACCGGCGCGTGTCTCGCGCGCGCCGCCGTCCTCGTTTCGGGCGACACCGGCGTGATGCACATGGCAACCGCCGTCGGCACGCGCGTGGTCGCGCTGTTCGGGCCGACGGTCAAGCTGTTCGGCTTCTTTCCGTATGCCGGCCGGGCGGAGGTGCTCGAACGCGATTTGGGGTGCCGGCCGTGTTCGGCGATGGGGACGGAGCGTTGCCCGCTCGGGCACCATCGCTGTCTCGAGGAAATCTTCCCCGATCAAGTCGCCGCCGCCGTGCAGCGACTCGTGGCATGAACACGCCCGCCGAAGAAAAGCTCGTCACGCTGATCGCGGAATCGGCGCGCGGTCCGCAACGCGAGGGGCTGTTCGCACTCTGGCTGGTCGTCCGCGCCGCGGAGGCGCTGCTGCCGCCGGCCCCGGTCAGCGCGAAGAACCACCGCCGCCGCCTCCAGGCGCTCGAAACGCGGATCGGGAGCCTGGCGCTACCTGGGCCGCTCAAACGGGCCCTCGCCGCGGCGCGGCAGCATCTGGAGACGGCGACGCCCAACGCCGCCGCCCTGGTGCTGAGCCAGCTCACGGCGCCGGCGCGCGAAGTGCTGGGCGTGGAGGCCGGGGACGCCGTGACCGTTGCAGCACGCGCGGCCAGATTGCATCTATAGACCATGCCATCTCCCGCGCGCCGGTTCGAAAAACGTCCCTCCCTCGACAACCTCGTCGAGCGAGTGGACGCGCAGCGTCCCGGTGAGATCACCGGCGACACCATCCCGACGGGATTTGGCTCGCTCGACAAGCTGCTCGGCGGCGGCCTGCGGCGGCGCGATCTCATTCTCATGGGCGGTGACATCGGCAGCGGCAAGTCGGCGCTCGCCCTCGGCATCGCGTTGCGCGTGGCGCAACAGTCGGTAGGCGTCGCCTATCTCTCCGGGGAGATGAATGAAGAGCGGTTGATGGAGCGCGCGCTCGCGATCGAAGGCAAGGTCGCCGTCGACGAGCTGCGCGCCGCAAAGCTCAACGACCAAACGCGCGCCGGAGTGGGCGCCGCCGCGGTGCGGCTGCGTGGGCTTCCGCTTTCACTATTACCGTTGGCTGGCGAGGACTTCGAGACGGTCTTCG
>JAEHDT010000154.1 GCA_016880225.1 Gemmatimonadota bacterium
CACATCTCGTTCGCGTCGTCGCACGCCGGCAAGAAGCCCTTCGAGACGACCCAGCTGCCGTACGGAACCCAGGTGCTCTGGCCGGATCACTGCGTACAGGGCACGCCGGGCGCCGACCTGCACAAGGACCTCCGCATCGCGCACGCCGAGCTGATCATCCGCAAGGGCTATCGCAAGCACATGGACTCGTACTCGGCATTCTACGAGGCCGACGGCAAGACCCCGACGGGGCTCACCGGCTATCTGCGCGACCGCGGCCTCACGCAGGTGTTCCTCGTCGGCCTCGCCACCGACTTCTGCGTCGCGTGGTCGGCGCTGGACGCGCGCAAGGCGGGATTCGGGGCGCTCGTCATCGAGGACGCGTGCCGCGGCATCGACGCTGACGGGTCGCTGGCCAAGGCTTGGAAAGACATGCTCGCCGCGGGCGTCAAGCGCATCACTTCCGCCGACATCTCCGCGTAGCTCTTCGTGACCGCTGCCGCGGGAGGCGGGTGGGTGGTGCCGGGCGCGGCCTGGTGAGTTCGGTCGGGGTCGAGATGACCACGCGGCACGCTTGCGCTGTTCCGCGGCGGCTGGGCTCCATCCGGGCGCGCGGCTCCCGCCGCCGCTCTTCGGGAACGGGTCCCTTCGACCCCGGCCGCACTCACCAGGCCGCGCCCGGCACCACCCACCCGGCAGTCGTGGTGGCGACTCTGAATTGGAGTCAGCGCTAGCGGAGCGCGGACGTCATGCCGGAGCTGGTTCGGCGCTATGTCAAAACGAGCTTCGTGTTTCTCGTGGCGGGGCTGCTGCTCGGGGGTTATGTGCTGGTCGCGGAGTTTGCGGTTGGGCGGTATCCGCCGCGGCTTTTCATTACGGCGCACGTCCATCTGCTGCTCGTCGGCTTCATGCTGATGCTCGTGATGGGCGTGGCGACGTGGATGTTCCCGCGCCCGGCCCGGGACGACGCGCGGTATCGGCCGGCGCTCGCCGAGGCCGTCTACTGGGTGATGACCCTCGGCACCGCCCTGCGTGCGATCGCCGAAGTGGCCGCAGGCCTGGTGGAAGGCGCCCCGCTTCGCGCCCTGATCGTGCTCGGCGGCTCCGCCCAGCTCGTGGGCGCGTTGCTGTTCGTCTTGAACATGTGGTGGCGGGTGCGTATGCCCGTCACGCCCCCGCCACCAGCCCGCTAGCGACTCGGACCGCCGGCGGCACAAGCCGCTCAGTGGCCGGCCGTGCTCGCGCCGTCGCCGTGGAAGACCTCCGGGCTGTCCGGCCCCTCGACGACGAGAAAGCCCGCCAGCCCGCGCTCGAGCCGCGACAGCGAGTGATCGACGAGAATATAGCGGCCGGGCACCTCGAGCCTGAACTCGACGATGGCGGCGCCGCCCGCGGGCACCATCGTCGTCTGCACGTTGGTCATGACCGTCGATCCCATCGCGGCCTCGCCGTAGACGCGGTCGAAGATCTCGCCGATGACGTGAAAGGACGAGGTGACGTTGGGGCCTCCCACACCGAAGTAGATGCGGACGGTGTCCCCCACCTTCGCCTTCATCGGGTGCTCCGTCGTGAGCGCGCCCACGGCGCCGTTGAACACCAGGTACTCC
>JAEHDT010000015.1 GCA_016880225.1 Gemmatimonadota bacterium
ACTACCGCCTACATCCCACGACCTCCCGCGCGCGACGCCACGCACCGACATCCGTGCTTACAAGGATTGTGCCGCACGGGCATCATCGGGAAATACTCGCCGCAAAGGACCATGTTCCGATTATAGCAGACAGGCCCACGGGCGGTACTACCGGTTCGGACGGGGTTCCGGGTCCACCCGTTCGGGCGGGCGACACCGTGGCATTTCGACGGGAGGGCGGGCACATTGAGGCGCGTGGCGTCCGCTCCTGAGGGTCCGGCACGGTGGGCGCGTCTGCGGCAGGACGTGCGGAGCGTGTTGCGTCGCGGCGCCTGGTACCGGGTGCTCTCCCTCGGCCCCGAGGAGGCCGTGCTCGACGTGGACAACGCGCCGGTGCGGATCGTCCGGGTGCACCTGGAGGTGACCGAGGTCCGCCCCAACCGCTGGACCATTGTGCCGCGGCCGCGCGGGGCGGAGCACGTGCCCGAAAGCTGGGGAGAGTTCTACCTGGTGTGCCCGGGCTGCGCGGCGCGGGCGCCGGCCGGCCGGCCGCCGGGCGCGAAGCGGTGCACGCGTTGCGAGCAATCGTTCGAGGTGGCGTGGGAGGAGCGCTACCTCAGGGACTAGCCATGCGACCGGAGGGACTCGAACCCCCACGGGTTGCCCCACAGGATCCTAAGTCCTGCGCGTCTACCAGTTCCGCCACGGTCGCTTCAAGGCAAAATACGTCGAACCAGGACGTCGAGCACAAGGCGTCACGCAGAGGCGCCCGGCGGAGGACTAGCGCAGCCGCCGGGACGCCCGCATGCGGCGCGTCCTGCCGCGATAGGTGCTGCGGTGACCGCGCCGGTCCTCGCGCGCGAAGCGCTTCGCCTTGGCCGGCGACCCGAAGATCTGGGTCCACTGGCCGTCCTTGAAGACGCTCATGTAGCCGCCGCTCAGGATCTGGAACGGCCGGGTGACCTTCTTCTCGTGATCAAACTGGGCCGAGCCCGGCTTGCGGAATCCCTCGAACCACGCGGGGTACACGAAGTCGCTCATCGCGATCCCACTGATCGAGAACTCGATCTCCTCCACGGCGTCGGCGGTCTCGTAGGCGTAGAACACGTTCCCCGGACCCGTGGCCGCGAGGTTGATGGCCGGATCCACGAGCATCTCCGCCAGCTCGTGGCACGCCGTGACGCTCACCTTCTGGCCCACGGCGAGCGTGCTCTTCACGAACACCTTGGAGAGCGGCAGGCCGTCGGGCGTGAGATCGTGATAACCGAGCGCGTTGGCGACGTCGGCGTCGTCCAGGAACGCGAGCGCCCACGCGTCCTTCCGGAACGTCGTCGCTTTGACGAGCTTCGCCGGCGTGCCCCACACTGGGACGAAGTGGTCGTCCACGAAGGTTTGCAGGACGGCGAGCAGCCGGTCGAAGTCCACGCCCAGGTCCGCCGTAGCGCTGTTGAAACAGGCGATCGTGGGGATCTGGCCGTGGTCGAACGCGGCGGCGATGAAGCGGGAGCGGGCGGTCATGGAGGTCCGAGAGCCTCCGAAAATCTAACCGTCAGCGCCGCTTCAAGTAGTGCTCATCCCAGGCGCCGCTGCGCGCCCGCGACAGGCCCCGAAACGCAGTCCCGGTGGATCGCGTAGGGCCGCCACACCCACTACGCCGGAGGACGCTTGAACCCCGCCCCGCTCGTCCTCGCGCTCGTCCTCTTGCAGGCACCTGGCGACTGGCCTGCCTACGGCCGCGACGCGGGCGGCAGCCGCTACTCACCGCTCGCCGAGATCACGCGCGCCAACGTCGGCCGGCTCGCCGTGGCATGGACCTACCGCACGGGCGAGACCGATCCGCGCTTCAAGACCGAGAAGCGGACCGCCTTCGAGGCCACGCCCCTGGTTGTGGACGGGACGATGTACGTGGGCACGCCGCTCGGACGTGTGATCGCCCTCGATCCGGCCACGGGGCGCGAGCGCTGGGTGTTCGATCCCAAGATCAAGCGCGACGTGACCTACGGCGATTTCGCCAGCCGCGGCGTCTCCACTTGGCTCGACGGGTCCGCTCCGGCCGGAGCGGTCTGTCGCCGGCGCATCCTCGTCGCCACCGCGCAGTCGCAACTGTTCGCGCTCGACGCGCAGGACGGCCGGCCGTGCGCCGGATTCGGTCGCGACGGGATGGTCGATCTCGTGGCGGGCCTCCGGATCGCGCCGTTCGAGCCGGCTGCCTACTCCATCACCTCACCGCCCCTGGTCGTGAACGGACTCGTCGTCACCGGCTCGTCGGTCGCCGACAACAGCCGGCCCAACCCGGCGAGCGGTGAGGTGCGCGCGTACGACGCGCGCACGGGCGCCTTGAAATGGACGTGGGACCCGATCCCTCAGGATCCTCGGGATCCGGCGTACAACGAGTGGCGCGGCGCGATGGCCCAGAAGAGCGGTGCCGCCAACGCCTGGTCGGTGCTCGCGGCCGACCCGGAGCGCGACCTCGTTTTCGTGCCCACCGGCAGCGCGGCTCCCGATTACTACGGGGTGATGCGCCTGGGCGACAATCGCTACGCGAACTCGATCGTGGCGCTGCGCGCCTCCACGGGCATGGTGGTCTGGGCGTTTCAAACGGTGCATCACGATCTCTGGGACTACGACAACGCCTCGCCGCCTGCGCTCGTCACCGTCACGGCGCGCGGCGTCGCCATCCCTGCCGTGCTGCAGGCGAACAAGAACAGCATGCTGTACGTGCTGGACCGGACGTCCGGCCGGCCGATCTTCCCGGTGGAGGAGCGTCCGGTGCCCCCGAGCGACATCCCCGGTGAGCAGGCGTCTCCGACTCAGCCCTTCACGATGGTGACGCCGCCGCTCAGTCCGCACCGGCTCGCGCTCGACGAGGTGTGGGGACCGAGCGACGCGGATCGCGCCGCGTGTCACGCCGCCATCGGCGGCCTCCGGAACGAAGGCATCTTCACGCCGCCCAGCATCCAAGGAACGCTCGTGATGCCGTCGAACATCGGTGGGGCACACTGGGGCGGCGTCGCCGTGGACCCGGTTCGACAGATCGCCGTGGTGCCGGTGAACCGGCTCGCCGCGGTGGTACAGCTCATCCCGCGCGACCGCTTCGACCACGAGCGGTCCCTGGCCGAGGACAAGCGTCTGGGATACGACTACGAGTACAACATGATGCGCGGCACCCCCTACGTGATGCGGCGCCGCATTCTCCTTGGCCCGTCGGGCCTGCCGTGCACCGCGCCGCCGTTCGGCACGTTAGTCGCGATCGACCTGAAGACCGGGCGCCGTCTGTGGGACGTGCCGCTGGGCTTGCCGACGCGTCTCCTGCCGCCGGACCAGGCGGCGAAGGCTCCGGCCGAGTGGGGTTCGCCCAATCTGGGCGGGCCGATCGTGACCGCGGGCGGCGTGGTGTTCATCGCGGCGGCGCTCGACCGCTGGCTCCACGCGTACGACATCGAGACCGGGCGGGAGCTGTGGCGAGGCCCGCTGCCCGAGAGCGGCAAGGCCACTCCGATGACCTATCGGCTGGCGTCCGGTGAGCAGTACGTGGCGATCGCGGTGGGGGGCGGCGGAGCCTGGGGCGTGGGAGACTACGTCGTGACGTTCCGCCTCGGTCGCTAATGCCATAGGTGCCACAGCGTGTAGATCAGGAGCCCCACTAGGCCGCCCACCAGCGTGCCGTTGATGCGCACGAACTGGAGGTCCCGCCCCACCGCCAGCTCGAAGCGGCGCGACGTCGCGTCCGGGTCCCAACCGGCGACGGTTTGGGCGATCAAGTCGCCGATCTCGTGGCGGTAGCGCTCCACCACCGTGGCCGCGACGTCCACCACCAGCTCGTCGATCTCGGCGAGCAGGGCGTCGTTGCCGAGCAGCGCCGTGCCGAACGAGCTCAGGCCGCGCTCGATGGGCGTGGGCGCCGTGCCGTCGTCGCGCGCGGCGTAGCCGACGATGGCGCGCCGTGTGGCCTCCCACAGGCGGGCTGAGAGATCGGCGACCGACGGGTCCGCGAGCCACTCTTCTTTCATCGCCTCCGCCTTGGCGATCACGTCGGGCGAGGTCTGCAGGCGGTAGACGAAGTCGCGCAGCGCCGCGTCGAACGCGGTGCGCAGCGGGTGGCCGGGGTCGGCGCCGATGGCCCGCAACAGCTGCTCGGTCACCTCGATGATGCGCTGGTAGATCTTGTCGTCCACAATGCCCGGCACCCACCACGGACTCTCGGCCCGCACCCGTTCCCGGATGTACTCCCGGCTGTCGGAAATCGTCTGGGCGGCGAGCCGCACGGCCTCGTTCAAGAATCCCTGGTGGCGGTCGCCCTCGAGCACCAGCGCCAGCGCCCGGCCCAGCGCCGGCGCGACGCGGGTGGCCCGCACGCGGGCGCTCACCACCTGGCGCACCAGGTCGCGCGCCTCGTCGTCGGGAAGCGCTTCGAGCGTCTTGGCGAGGCCGCCCGCCACCTGGCGCGCCATCTGGCGGCTGTGCACGGGGTCTGAGAGCCAGCGGGCGGCGCGCTCGGCGGGGCGCACCGCGCGCAGGTTGGCGGCGATCACCTCGTGCGACAGGAAATGGTTCTGCACGAAGGTGCCGAGGATGCGTCCGATCCGCTCCTTGCGGGTCGCCACGATGGCGGTGTGGGGGATCGGCAGGCCGAGGGGATGGCGAAACAGCGCGGTGACGGCGAACCAGTCGGCCAGGCCACCGACGAGCGACGCCTCTGCCGTGGCGCGCACGTAGCCGAGCCAGGGGTAGACGCCCTCGAAGTAGCCGGCCACGCCGAACACGAGGGCGGCGAGCGCCAGCATGCCGGTCGCCCGCCGCTTCATCGTGTCGAGCTGCGCCTGGCGCGTCGCGTCGTCGGGACGCGACCAGGCAGGGGTGGAGGCGGGGAGCGGGGCGGGCGCCTGGGTCATCAGGGCAAGATAATGTCCTTTACGAAATCCTAATGCGTCCGGCCGCACTCCGAAGCCTTCCTTAACGTCCCCGCCGCTATCGTCACTCCCTCAACGCGAGGAGATGACTCATGCGGGACACAGCCTACGTCGCCCTCACGCTTGTGTTCTTTTGGTTGATGCTCGCCTACGTCCGTGGCGCGGAGCGGCTGGGCCACAGGCAGGATGGCGAGGAGCGAGCCCCATGACGCTGGACACGCTCATCGGCGGCCTCACCGCCGCGGCGATCCTCTTCTACCTGCTCTACACGCTGCTCCGCCCGGAGAAATTCTGAGATGACCGCGAACGGATGGCTTCAGATCGCGTTCTACTCGGCGGTGCTGCTCCTCGTCACGAAGCCGCTGGGGATCTACGTCCTCAAGGTCTACGACGGCTCGTTCACTTGGTTTCGGCCGGTGGAGCGCCTGCTGTATCGGGCCGCGGGCGTCGATCCTGCGGAGGACCAGCATTGGACCCACTACGCCGGGGCCATGCTCATCTTCAGCGCCGCGTCGATGTTGCTCACCTACGCGGTCCTGCGGCTCCAACACGTGCTGCCGCTCAATCCCCAGGGACTCGCGGCCGTGCCCGACCGGCAGGCGTTCGAGACGGCCGCCTCGTTCACGACCAACACGAACTGGCAGTCGTACGTGGGCGAGACGACGATGTCGTACTTCTCCCAGATGACCCAGCTCGCGTTCCACAACTTCATGTCGGCCGCGGCCGGTGTCGCGGTGGCGGTTGCGTTCGCGCGCGGCATCGTGCGCCGCTCGGCTGGACGGCTGGGCAACTTCTGGGCGGACCTGGTGCGCGGGACGCTGTACCTGTTCCTCCCCCTCAGCGCCTTGCTCGCCCTCCTGTTCGTGCAGCAGGGGGTGATCCAGAACTTCGCGCATTACGTGACGGTCACTACGGTCGAAGGCGCGAAGCAGATCCTGGCCATGGGGCCGGTGGCGAGCCAGGAGGCGATCAAGCAGCTCGGCACCAACGGCGGCGGCTTCTTCAACGCGAATTCGGCGCACCCGTTCGAGAATCCGACTCCGTGGACCAACTTCTGGCAGATCCTCGCGATCTTCGCGATCCCGGCGGCGCTGACCTACACGTACGGTCGCATGGCCAAGAACCAGAAGCACGGCTGGGCGTTGTGGGCGGCGATGTACGTGCTGTTCATTGGCGGCGTGGCAACCTCCTATTGGGCGGAAGCGCGCGGGAACCCCATTCACGCGGCGCGCGGGGTGGACGTCGTAGCGTCGGCTACGAACCCCGGCGGCAACATGGAGGGGAAGGAGGTTCGCTTCGGCATCGCCAACTCGGCGTTGTACGCGACGATCACGACCGACGCCTCCTGCGGCTGTGTCAACTCGATGCACGACTCCTTCACGCCGATCGGTGGTCTCGTCCCGCTCGTCAACATGCAGCTGGGCGAGGTCGTGTACGGTGGGGTCGGCGCAGGGCTGTACGGCATGCTGGTGATGGTGATCCTCACCGTGTTCATCGCCGGGCTGATGGTCGGGCGGACGCCCGAGTACCTGGGGAAGAAGATTCAGGCACGCGAGGTGCAGATGGCCATGTTGTACGTGCTGGTCTTCGCAGGCGTGGTGCTGACGCTGTCCGCGATAGCCGTGGTAACGCCAGCGGGCTTGAAGGGACTCAACAACGCCGGCCCCCACGGACTGTCGGAGATCATCTACGCGTTCACGTCCACCGCAGCGAACAACGGCAGCGCCTTCGCCGGGCTCACCGGCTCCACGTACTTCTACAACACCCTGCTCGGTCTCAACACGTTGATCGGCCGGTTCGCTATGCAGGTGCCGATGCTCGCGCTCGCCGGCTTCCTGGCGGAGAAGAAGATCGTGCCTGAATCGGCCGGCACGTTCCCGGTCACGACGCCGCTCTTCGGCGTGCTCCTCGTCTCGGTCATCCTCATCGTCAGCGCCCTCACGTTCTTCCCGGCGCTCTCGCTCGGCCCGATCGTCGAGCACTTCCTCATGCAGGCAGGGAGGCTGTTCTAGCATGGCGCTCACCAAGCGGCCGCTGTTCGACCCGCCGATCGTCAAGCGCGCCATCCGGGACGCGTTCGCGAAGACCGTGAACCTGCGCCACATGGTGCGCAACCCGGTGATGTTCGTGGTCCTGATCGGCAGTGTGCTCACCACGCTGGTGCTCTTGCGCGACATCGCCGAGGGGCTCGGCGCGATCGGCTTCACGCTCCAGATCACGCTGTGGCTCTGGTTCACGGTCGTGTTCGCGAACTTCGCTGAGGCGATGGCCGAGGGCCGCGGCAAGGCGCAGGCCGAGACGCTGCGGAAGTCGCGCACCGAGACGACCGCCAAGCGGCTGCGCAACCCGCGCGATCGGACCGCGTTCGAGTCTGTGCCGGGTGCGGCATTGCGCAGGGGTGACGTGGTGCTGTGCACGCCGGGGGACATGATCCCCGGCGACGGCGAGGTGATCGAAGGGGTCGCCTCGGTCGATGAGTCAGCGATCACCGGCGAATCGGCTCCCGTGATCCGCGAGTCGGGCGGCGACCGCTCCGCGGTCACCGGCGGCACCAGAGTGCTGTCCGATCTTCTCGTCATCCGGATCACCGCGAATCCCGGCGAGACTTTCCTCGATCGCATGATCAGTCTGGTGGAGGGGGCCAAGCGGCAGAAGACGCCCAACGAGATCGCCCTCATCATCCTGCTCTCCGGCCTGACGATCATCTTCCTGTTCGCGGTGGCGACGCTGCAGCCGTTCGCGATCTACTCCGGCGGCTCGGTGTCGATCCCGATCCTCGTCTCGCTGCTCGTGTGCCTCATCCCGACCACCATCGGCGGGCTGCTCTCCGCGATCGGCATCGCGGGGATGGATCGCATGATCCAGCACAATGTGATCGCCATGAGCGGCCGGGCGGTGGAGGCGGCGGGCGACGTCAACACGCTGCTGCTCGACAAGACCGGCACCATCACGCTGGGCAACCGCCAGGCCGTGGAATTCATACCGATGCCGGGCGTCTCGGCGGAACACCTCGCCGACCGGGCCCAGCTCGCCTCCTTGCCGGATGAGACACCCGAGGGGCGGAGCATCGTGGTGCTGGCGAAAGAGAAATTTGGTCTGCGTGGGCGCACGCTCTCCGAAGGGAAGGCGGGCGTGACCGGCGCGGCCCGCGATCCCACGGCGGCGCAGATGGTGCTCGTCCCGTTCTCCGCCGCCACACGGATGAGCGGGATCAATGCCGGAACTCTCGAGCTGCGCAAGGGAGCGAGCGAGGCGGTCATGCACTGGGTGCGCGAGCAGGGAGGAGATGTCCCGTCCGGGCTCACGCCGGTCGTGGAACGGATCGCGCGCCAGGGCGGCACCCCGCTCGTCGTGGCGGAGCGCGGCAACGGCGCAGCGCGGGTGCTCGGCGTGATCTACTTGAAGGACGTGGTGAAGGGCGGCATGCGCGACCGGTTCGGCCAGCTGCGAACCATGGGCATCCGGACAATCATGATCACGGGCGACAACCAGCTCACCGCCGCGGCGATCGCGGCGGAGGCGGGCGTGGACGACTTCCTGGCGGAGGCGACGCCCGAGGACAAGATGACGCTGATCAAGCGCGAGCAGGGCGGGGGCCGTCTCGTGGCCATGACGGGGGACGGGACGAACGACGCCCCGGCGCTGGCGCAGGCGGATGTCGCGGTCGCCATGAACACGGGCACCCAGGCCGCCAAGGAGGCGGGGAACCTGATCGACCTCGACTCCAATCCGACCAAGCTCATCGAGGTGGTGGAGATCGGGAAGCAGCTGCTGATCACGCGCGGCGCGCTCACCACCTTCTCGATCGCGAACGACGTCGCCAAGTACTTCGCCATCATCCCGGCGATGTTCGTCGCGACCTACCCGGCGCTGCAGGCCTTGAACATCATGCGGCTGCACTCGGCGCAGTCGGCCATCCTCGCGAGCGTGATCTTCAACGCCTTGATCATCATCGCGCTCATCCCGCTGGCGCTGCGGGGGGTGCGATATCGCCCCGCGGCGGCGGCGAGCATCCTGCGCCGCAATCTGTGGATCTACGGCGTCGGTGGGATCATCGTCCCGTTCGTCGGCATCAAAGGGATCGACATGCTGCTCGTCTTGCTGCGGCTGGTATGACCATGCTCAGGCACCAACTTCGCCCCGCCATCGTCCTCACGCTGCTCCTGTGTGTGATCACGGGAGTTGTGTACCCCGGGATCATCACCGCAGTCGCGCAACTCTTGGTCCCGCACCGGGCGAACGGCTCCCTGGTCCAGGGGGCGAGTGGCCAGGTGGTCGCGAGCGAGCTGATCGGGCAGCCGTTCTCCCGGGCCGAGTACTTCCACCCACGTCCGTCCGCGGCCGGAAGTGGCTATGACGGGGGCGCCTCCAGCGGCACGAACAAGGGGCCCACGGACGTCAAGCTCGCCGACACGCTCATCGCCCAGGCGGTGGACAGCGCGGTGAAGCTGGACAGCGGGGTGAAGGGCCGGATCCCCTCCGATCTCGTCACCTCGTCTGGCTCGGGGCTCGATCCCCACATCTCGCCGGCGAGCGCGCTGCTGCAGGTGGCGCGCGTGGCGCGGGTGCGGCACGCCGACAGCGCCGCCGTGCGCGCCCTGGTGGAGCGCCACATCGAAGGGCGGCAGTTCG